>CABQHZ010000001.1 GCA_902464175.1 uncultured Collinsella sp.
ACATAAAGGTCACGTCGCCCTCGGGGTGGACCACGATGTCGTTATCGAGTGCCTGGGTAAAGTCGAGCAGGGGCTCGAGCACCTCGTAGTCGACCTTGATGAGCTTGAGCGCCTTGTCTGCGGCCTCCTCGGTCTCGGCGGCGACGATCGCCACCTCTTCGTTTTGGTAACGGACGAGGTTCTCGAGGATCAAGCGGTCGTAGGGGCTCGGCTGCGGATAGCTCTGACCGGCGATGGTAAAGCGGCGCTTGGGCACGTCCTCATAGGTGTAAACGCCCACCACGCCGGGCACCTTCAGGGCGCGCGACGTGTCGATGGAGCGGATCTTGGCGCGGGCGTACGGGCTGCGCTTGAGCTTAACGATGAGCACACCGGCGGGCACCATATCGCCCGTGTAGACGGGACGGCCCTCGAGCAGCGCCTTCGAGTCCTTCTTGGGCTGCTTATGGGTGATCTGCTTGTACGAGACACCGTCGCAGCTGGTGTCGTTGACCGGCAGTTCGGGCATCTCGAAGCCCACCTGCACGCCGGACTCGTTGAGGAAGCGCACGATGGCGCGCAGCTGGCTCTCGTAGCCGCTGCAACGGCAGAGGTTGCCGGCGAGCTGGCGCGAGAGCTCCTCGCGCGTAGCGACGAGGCTCGGGTCCTCCTTGGAGGCGCGGGCAAGCGCCAGTACGTTCATGATGAGGCCGGGGGCGCAAAAACCGCACTGCTCGGCGCCTTCGGCAGCCATCGCACGGGCCAGCGCCTCGGACTCGGCCTTGAGGCCCTCGAGCGTGGTGATGGAGCGGCCCTCGACGCGCGCGGCGGGAACCGAGCAGCTCAGCACCGGGTCGCCGTCGAGCCACACCGTGCACAGGCCGCAGTTGGTGGTCTCGCAGGCGCAGCGCACCGACGCGCAGCCCTGCTCGCGCAGCAGCGCAAACAGCATGGTATCGGGGGCAATCTGAACCTTGACCTTGCGACCGTTGAGCGTAAAGGAAAGATCGATGAGTTTGGCAGCCATTATCGCACCTCGCTAGAATCGACGCCGGGCACGCGGCGGCAGGAATACTCGTCCGTGGCGAACTTGGGGATCTGCACGGTCTCGAGCTCGCGGGCAAGCGCGGCAGAAAGCTCGATGCCGGCGGCACGGCGCACGGCCTGGATGGCGAGCGGGGCCGAGATGCGGCGGCGGTAGTCGGCCGAGCCCCACAGGTTGGTTCCGTAGCTCAGGGCACGCACGGATGCAGCAAGGGCGCGAAGCTCGTCCTCGGAAGGCTGCTCGTTGGTAAGGCCGCACGCCACGCCCTGCAGCAGGGTCGCGCGCAGCGGGCGGGCGCCCACGGTGACGTGCCAAGTGTTGTTCCACCAGGCGGCGGTGACGTTCAACGAGGGGAAGTCGGTCGCGGCCTTGCGCACGGCCTCGTAGCTCGCACGGTAATCGTGTTTAACGACCACGATGTGCTCGATCACGTCGCGCACGTAACCCATCCGCACGAACTCGGCGAGCGGCACGCGGCCGGCGCCCGTCAGCTCAACATACGAATCGAGCGCCAGGAACGCCGAGAGAACGTCCGAGAAGCCAAAGCGGCCGTAGATGCTGCCGCCCACCGTGGCGGTATTGCGCAGCTGCACGCCCACGATGTCGTGGACGGCGAACTCGAAGACATTGTTGACAAGCGCGTTGAGCCCGGCATGACGCTCGAGCTGGCGCAGGGTGCACATGGCACCGATGCGAAACTCGGTCTCGGTCTCCTCGATCTGATCGAGTCCGCAGGCCGAAAGGTCAATCGCCGTCGCCACGCGACGCGAACCCAGACGCATCCAGATGCCGCCGCCCACAATCTTGTTGTTGCGGTTCTTCTGCAAGAGCTCATAGGCTTCGACCGCGTTTCCAACACGGACGTAGGTACCGAACTTGAGCACGTTCTCCCCCATCTCTTCACTTGTCCAGTACTTTTAAGTGTACCAAACGAGGGGCCGCACGCCATTGCAGGACAAAATCCACCCACCCATCCATAACTTGCGGTGAAATACGGACTGTTTGTCGGGCTTAGGGCGCCCAACAGTCCGTATTTCACCGCAACTTAAGGGGCGGCCGGCAGAGGGCCGAGGGAAATGATCCGTTTTCCTCCGTCGCATGCGGATCAAAAAAGGCTCCCGGCGTTGAGCCGAGAGCCTCATTACATGCTATGTCAGGCAGGGTTTAGCAGACGCCCTGGGCGAGCATGGCGTCGGCGACCTTCAGGAAGCCGGCGATGTTGGCGCCCATGACGAAGTTGCCCTCCTCGCCGTACTCCTTGGCGGTGTCGTCCACGTTGTGGAACATGCCGCGCATGAGCTGCTCGAGCTTGCCGTCGACCTCCTCGAAGGTCCAGGACAGGTGCTCGGCGTTCTGGCTCATCTCCAGGCCGGACACGAGCACGCCGCCGGCGTTCGCAGCCTTGCCGGGCATAAAGGCGACGCCGTTCTCCTGGAAGTAGGTCGTGGCCTCGATGGTCGTGGGCATGTTCGCGCCCTCGCCGACCACCTTGCAGCCGTTGGCGACGAGCGCTTGGGCGTCCTCGAGCAGCAGCGTGTTCTCGCGAGCGCAGGGCAGCGCGATGTCGCAGGGCAGCTGCCACACGCCGCGGCCGTCGCCCTCGTGCCACACGGCGTTGGGCTTCTCGTCGACGTACATAGCGAGCGTAACGCCCTTGTCGTGGCCGGAGCGCTTCTTGTTGTAGACGTGCTCGAGCACGGTGTAGTCGATGCCGTCGGGATCCTCGACCCAGCCGTGAGTATCGGAGCAGGCCAGCACCTTGCCGCCGAGCTGAGCGACCTTCTGGACCGCGTAGATAGCGACGTTACCGGAGCCGTGAACGACGACGTTCTTGCCCTCGAAGGAGTCGCCACGGCTCTTGAGGTACTCGTCCACAAAGTAGACCAGGCCGTAGCCGGTGGCCTCGGTACGGGCGAGCGAGCCGCCAAAGGAGAGGCCCTTGCCGGTAAGGACACCGGTCCACTCGTTGGTCAGGCGCTTGTACTGACCGAACATGTAGGCAACCTCGCGGCCGCCAACGCCCAGGTCGCCGGCAGGAACGTCGGTGTTGGGGCCAATGTGGCGATAGAGCTCGGTCATGAAGGACTGGCAGAAGTGCATGATCTCGTTGTTGGACTTGCCCTTGGGGTCAAAGTCGGAGCCGCCCTTGCCGCCGCCCATGGGAAGGGTGGTCAGGCTGTTCTTGAGGATCTGCTCCAGGCCCAGGAACTTGAGCATACCCAGGGTGACCGTCGGGTTAAAGCGCAGGCCGCCCTTGTAGGGTCCAATGGCAGAGTTGAACTCGACGCGGTAACCGCGGTTGACCTGAACCTTGCCCTGGTCGTCGACCCAGGGAACACGGAACATAACGATTCGCTCGGGCTCGACGAGGCGCTCAAGCAGGGCGGCCTCCTCGTACTCGGGGTGGGCGTCGAGCGCCGGCTGGATGGTGCCGAGGATCTCGGTCGCGGCCTGGATGAACTCAGGCTGCTCGGGATAGCGGGCCTTGAGCTCGTCGAGAACTTTCTGCGTGTAGCTCATGCTTCCTCCAATGATGGGAAACGAAAAGTGTCGGTCGCGGCACCCTGTGCGCCGCGAACTTTATCGTGTATGGATAATATCGCACTGTTGCGGGAAAGTTTCGCATAAGCAGACGAGCAGATGTTTCGTTTTGATTACGATGCAGGTAGAGGCGTTTTTGAGTGCCTGACGTGCAAAACCCGTGTTTCAAACCTGTTTCGTCCACGTGTTCCAAACCACCACAAAAGGGCCTGTCCCCAATGTGGTGGTGTTGGTGGTTAAAGGACGAGCTGATGGTAGTCGGCGGGAGTTATGCGGCCTTCGGTGGCGGCACGGAATGCGGCGAGCGCATCGCCCGAGAACGGCATGGCCCAGCACAGCCCGCAGCCGGCGGTAATGGAGCCGGGCAATGGCATAATGCGTCCGGGCACGCCGGCATCCAGGCACAGCTGCTCGCATTCCATCACATCGAACGTGCTGTCGAACGATACGATGATCTTGCGTTCGTGGTCGAGGACATCACCGGACGGGCCTTCGCGGTGTGCCTCACGATACGCCGCGGCGGTCGCTTCCTCTTCCGCGGTATGCCCGCAGCCTCCGCAGCCGCAGGTACAGGGTTCGGACCCGTCGCAAGTGCAAGGTTCTCCCGTGTCGGGACAAATATCGTGAGACATGGCAACTCCCATCGTCTAGGCAAGCAACTCGGCCGCCGCAAACTCCTCGGGCGTATTGACGTTCTCGAAGCAGAGCGTCGAGCCCGCGGCCTTAACGATCTGCGGCTCATCCATATAACCAGCCTGAACGCGATTGATCAGGCAGCGAATGCGTTGGCGGTCACAGGCGAGCATCTCTTGGGCAACCGGCGCGCACGCGTCACGGCGCCAGACAGCGCAAAGCGGCTCAATCCCCCGCTCCTCGCGCGGCACGCACACATCGAGCGCCTCGGCCTCAACACGATCGGCAAGCGCGCCGATGAGTTCCGGCGAGACAAACGGCATATCGCAGGCAACGATCGCTACGAGCGGCAATCGGGCCGCGGCCAACGAGCTCGCGATGCCGCGCATGGCGCCGGCGGGACCGTCGACGTCCATGACTACGCGGGGGCGCAGGCCATCAAACATAAGCTTCTCAAGGTAGGCCAGCTCGCTGGGACGCGAAGTCGTCACGACCAACTCGCCGGCAACTGGCGCCAGCCGACCCAGCACGCGCTCGATGAGCGGCTCGCCGCAAAACGCCATGCGCGCCTTATCGCAGCCCATGCGCGAGGACAGCCCGCCCGCCTGGACGACACAAGAAAGATCGGCACGTCTTACGGTAGTCATACGGCAAAACACCTCCATCGGCATGCTCGAAACCCGGTGCACGAAGCTAAATACAGCCGCCAAAATAGCGGCGCTACAAAAAGCTCGTGCAAAAACAAAACAGCGCCTTTGCGGCACGCAGCAAGACCGCGAGCACAAAAGCGCTGGTAGCGTATGGCGGGAACGTATGTGAATCGAACACATCCAAGACGTTTTGCACGCCTCGCAACGGTTTTGAGGACCGCGGAGCCCACCGGAGCCCATCCGTTCCCAAGTGCGCCGGTATTTTACCAAACCGAGCAACCAACCTAGCGCAGGGAGCGCAGGCCGCCGGCTTCCTTGTCGAGCACCGTAAAGCGCACGGCATCCAAGTGCTCCAAGATGCTGATGGCACGCTTGCGCGACACACCCAGGGCTTCGCGCAACACACTCGTGGTGGCAGCGCCACCGGCTGCCTCAATGGCGGCGGCAACGAGCTCGCGCGCATGGGCCTCGGCGGCAGCGGACAGGGCAACGTCGCGCTCGATCTTCACGATGGAACGGTTGAGCGAAAGCTCGCGCAGGGCACGCGTCATGGTGTCGCGATCGAGCTGCAACTGCTCGCCCACCTCGGGCAACGTCGGCGCATCGAGGCCAGCTTCGTCCAGCAAGGAAACGATGCGCTCGCAAGCCTCTCGCACCACGCGTGCCGCCGCGGTGGCCGAATGCGGATCGAATACCTCGGCGCCCTCGGCGGCGCACACGCCGCGCGAGCAGCCCTCGTAAACCAGGGCCGCGGCAACGCCTTCATCAGCGGCAGGCCACGCAGCATGGGCAACGGCGCCGGGCGTAAAGCCTGTCTCCTTGGGAGCCGCCGCGTGCATGGCTGACAGGGTCGCCGCCAGTGCATCCATCGCGGCGTCGAGCACCACGGCGTCCGCCAAGAGGTCCGCATCACCCACGGCAAGCTTGCGAACGGAGCCCTGCGCCACCAACCCGCGCAGTGCGGCATCGACCTCGCCTACACCAAGATCCAAAGCCTCGGCAACATCAATCGCCGTAACCGGCAGCGTCTGCAGCGCCAGCCAAGCGCCCACACCGCCCGCGATATCGCCGGACTCGAGCGCCGCGTACAGCACGCGTTCCCCCTCAGTAAGTTCGCGCGAGCGGCGGCATCGCGACAACAGCACGCGCCCTCCACCAATAAGCATGACCGGCGAATAGGACAGCACCACGGCATGGTCGCCGGCGCGCAGCGGCAGCGGTTCCTCCAAGCGTACCTGCACCACTCGCGTCTCTCCCACCGCCATGGGGGCCTCGCCCTCCAAAAGCATGATGCGACCGACAACCTCGGCCGTACCCGCCATCACATGCACGCGCGCGCCCGACTCGAGCACGCGCGGCTTGGCACCCTCGCGGCCCAGGTAAGTGAACACCATCATAAAGCGCATCGTCTGGCCAAAGCGACCCTGCACGCCGAGCATCTCTCCGCGATCGAGCGCGGCGACGGCATCGCCCACCAAGTTGAGCGCCACACGCTGACCGGGCAATGCCCGCGGCGTATCGCCATGCACCTGAATCCCGCGCACGCGACAGGTCGTGCGCGACGGCAAAGCCATCAGCTCATCGCCCACCGCGACGGGCGCATCGTGCAACGTTCCCGTCACCACGGTACCGGCGCCCTTGATCGTAAAGCAGCGGTCGATGGGCAGACGCGGTGCGGCATCGGTGATCTCGGCACGGGCACGGCAGACACCCCAGCAAGCGGCAACCTGCTCGTCGAGCGAAGCCAGCAGGTCATCGATTCCCGCGCCGGTCTTGGACGAAACGGGCACGATCGGCGCGTCCGCAAACACGGTACCCGACAAAAAGTCATCGACATCGAGCTCGGCAAGCTCAGTCATCCCTGCGTCGGCCAGGTCGCACATCGTTAGCGCGACCACCATGTGTGTGACGCCCAGCAGCTCCAGCACATGCACGTGCTCGCGGGTCTGCGGCATCACGCCCTCGACGGCCGATACCACCAACACGGCAACGTCGATGCCCGTGGCACCCTGCACCATGGCGCGCAGGTAATGCGCGTGGCCCGGCACGTCGACCAGGCCCACGATCTTGCCACTCGGCAGCGCCAGCTCACCAAAGCCAAGCTCCACGGTCATGCCGCGACGGCGCTCAACCTCCAGACGGTCGGGGTTTTTACCCGTCAGCGCCTCGATGAGCGCCGACTTACCGTGGTCGACATGTCCCGCCGTACCTACGATAACGGGACACTCCACCAGTGCTTGAACCTCACTCATCGAGCAATCGCCTTCTCAACACACGCGACGAGCGTCGATGCCGCCGTCTCGATATCGCGGTCGCCCACGAGCGTGCGCACATCAAACAGAATGCGGTCGTGCGAAGTGCGCGTGACGACCGGCGTATCGAAGTCTTGGACGAGCGAGCGTTTGAGCGCGTCGATGGACAGGTGCTCGTCAACAAGACGCACGGCAACGCACATCGTCGGCAGCTCAACGGTAGGCAGCGAGCCGCCACCGGGGGTCGACGATTCCTCGACGATCTCCACCTGAACGGCGCACGGGCAACCGGCCTTATCGAGCCCGTCAACCATACGATCGCGCAGCTTGCGGGCACGTCGCTCCAAATGAGCCTGCGGCAGCGTAAGCATGCTGAGCACCGGAATATCGCGATGGGCCACGTCGGCGCCGTCCATGTAGATGCGCAGCGTAGCCTCGAGCGCCGTGAGCGCCAACTTGCCCGGGCGCAGGGCGCGCATAAGCGGATGCGACCCACAGGCCTGGACCAGATCGCGACGGCCCATGATAATGCCCGCCTGTGCGGCACCGAGCAATTTATCGCCCGAGCACGACACCAGATCGAGCCCTGCCGAAACCGAAGTGGGCGTAGTCTCCTCGCCGCCGCGCACCAGGATATCGTCAGGCAACAGCGCCCCCGAACCCTGGTCTTCATAGAACAGCAGACCGTGCTTATGGGCCAGCGCGGCGAGCTCCTTTGAGCTCACTTCCTCGTGAAAACCCTCGATGCGATAGTTGGAAGGATGGACCTTGAGAATCATGGCCGTTTCGGGCGTAATGGCGCGCTCGTAGTCGCCCAGATGTGTGCGGTTGGTAGCGCCGACCTCGACGAGTTTGGCACCCGAAGCCGCCATGACATCGGGGATACGGAAGCTGCCGCCGATCTCGACAAGCTCGCCGCGGCTGACGATGACCTCTTTGCCCGCGGCATGAGTCGCCAGCACCAGCAGCACCGCGGCGGCGTTGTTGTTGACCACGAGCGCGTCCTCGGCACCGGTAAGCGAGCGGATCAGCTGCGCGGCATGCTCCTTGCGCGACCCGCGCGAGCAGGTGTCCACGCTGTACTCGAGCGTGCTGTAGCCGCGCGCAACCTCGGCCACGGCCTTTGCCGCCGACTCCGCGAGCGGGGCGCGGCCCAGATTGGTATGGATGACCACACCCGTGGCGTTGACGGCAGGACGCAGGCTCGGCAGCGCGGATCGATGCGCACGCCACTCGATGGCCGAGGCCAGCTCGCGCTTGGAACGCGGGGCGGCACCGGCGCGAATCGCGGCGCGCTCCTCGTCGAGCTCGGCCGTCACGGCAGCATGGACCACCGCATCGCAGGTCTCCCCCGCCGCCTTCACCACCGGCCACTCGGCAAGTAGCTCGTTGACGGAAGGAATAGCGCGCAGGCGGGCGCGTACCTCATCGGACATGTTCTGGCTATCGCTCATGTGCGGCCTTTCAAAACAAACGCGGATCAGTCGAATACATCGGCTGAGTCAAATTACTCGTCATTATCCCCGCGCGGCGCAATCTTTTCCACGCGAACGGCGTTTTCCTGGGTGAGCGCGGCACCCGTAATGGGATCCCAGCGCAGCGGCGTGTGGTCGAGCGGGCCGACACCGAGCGCCTGGGCACCATCCGCGCCGGCACCAAACGAACGCCCACCGGGAGCCGCCGACGTAAAGATGCACGCCGGATGCAGATAGGGTGTGGTCTCCACGCGCACGCGATCGCGGCCCATGTCGCTCACGAGCTCGACGACCTCGCCGCTGGCGATGCCCATACGCACGGCGACGTCGGCATTCATCTGCACGGCGTCCAGGTCGGAGCCCGCCTCGGCAGCGCCGGCCGCAGCGAGCCTACGCGACGTGTGCGACTCAAAGGGTCGATTGCCGCTAATGAGGCGAAACATCCCCGGCCCCGGCTCCACCATCGGGGCAATCCAGCCGGGCACACGACCCAAACCGGAGCGCTCCCACAGTTCGCTTGCCAGCGCAATCTTGCCGCCGTCGAGCGAAATCACCGGCTCGCCCGTACGCGACGGCAGCGACATGCCCGTGTCTGCCCAACCGCGCTCCTTGAGCGTAGCCAGGTCGATCCCAAACGGAGCCACCTGGGCCGCCGCAAGGTCATCCGCCGTAAAGTCGAAGTACTCGCCCACGCCACAGGCAGCAGCCAGGCCGGCAAAAATCTCCCGTCCGGGGCGCGTATCGTCATGCAGCACGGGCAGCACGGCGTTGCGGTAGAACACGCACGAATCATTGGCGCCCACGACTGTGCCCACACCGCGGTCGGCCTCCAGATACGTCACGTCGGGCAGCACGAAGTCAGAAGCACGCGCCGTCTCGGACCAGCGGATATCGATGGTCACGAGCAGGTCGAGCTGCTGCAAGATGCCAAGCCACGCATCGGCGTTGCCATAGCCCGCACCGGGGTTACTGGCATAGACGATGAGCCCACGCAAATCGCCGGCCAGTATCGACTGACCGATGGTCGTGCACAGGCCGCGCACCGGATCGACCAGTGGATAGCGCTCGGACCCCAGCTTGGGCCCACGCGGCACCGGTGGCGTCGCAAAGCGCGTGGGATCGAGGTCGCCCAACACAAGCGGCGTGGGCGGATTGAGCGCGCCGCCCGCATGCCCGATACAGCCCAGCAGCACATCGACCAAGCAGATAGCGCGCGCGGTCTGGGTGCTATTGGCATACGCGATACCGATGCCACCATGAAAGCCCGCATCCACCACAGCGGCAGGCGCGGCGGCAGCGAGATCGCGCGCCGTGGCGACAATCTCTGCGGCTGGCACGTCGCACATCGACTCAGCCCACTCGGGCGTCCAGGCACGGGCCGCCTGCGCCAGTTCGTCAAAGCCCGTGGTATAGCGGGCAACAAACTCGTGGTCGTACAAGTCCTCGGCAATCAAGACATGCGCAATGCCCAGCAGCAAGGCTAGGTCGCAGCCCGGGCGCACGCGCAGCCAACGGTCAGCAAGCGCGGCCGAGCCGCTGCGCCGGGGGTCAACCACGATGATCTTCGCCCCGCGCCGGCGCGCATCGTTGAGCGCATCAACGGCCCCCATCGTCGACGAATCGACGATAGAACGCCCCAAATACATGATGCAATCGGTATGCGCCAAGTCAGATGCCGGGCTGTAGCCCAAGCTGTGCTCCCAGCCGGTCAGGCGGCTCACCTCGCAGGCGCCGTCGGCACCGTACACGTTGGGAGATCCCAGCGCGTGCATAAAACGATAGGCCCAATAACGGTCGAACGAGGGCACGCCAAGTGTCATGCCCAGCGCACGGGCGCCATGCGCGTCCACGATCCCGCCAAGGCGCGCCGCGATCTGAGCAAACGCCTCGTCCCAGCTCACCGCATCGAACCCCGAACCATCCTCGCGGCGGTGCATGGGGTGCAAAATCCGGTCGCGCTCGTCAAACGGCATAGACAGGCGATGCCGCCCGCGAGCGCACAGGGCACGTGCCGCGCACGGATGCCCCGGCACCGGCAGCTCGGCTACCACGCGACCGTCCTCAACGCGTGCCGCAAAGGCACAATCGGCATAGCATCCCCCGCATGTGGTCACCACGGCGCGACCGTCACACTTCACAGCAGATGCCATCTCGATTACCCCTTTCATCAGCCAAACACAACAGGCCAAAAGCCCGGCAACGAGCCCCAGACCCAAAAAGCCTCCCGCACGGCAACGCCCCGCGGGAGGCCCAGCGTCAAACAGACGGTACCTTACGCCTCGGACTTCTTGGCGTAGATAAACCAGTAGCCGAGCGCGACCAGAACCGCGCCGCCCACGATGTTGCCCAGCGTGGCGGCGGACAGGTTAAACGCAATGCCCGCGGCGTTGAGCGCATCGGCGCCGGCGACGTCGGCACCGTAGCCACACGCGTGCATCACGGCACCCATGGGCAAAAAGTACATATTGGCAACGCAGTGCTCAAAACCGCAGGCCACAAACGCGGCAATGGGCAGCAGAATGCCCACGACCTTATCGACCACGGTCTTGCCGGCGGTACCGATCCACACGGCCAGGCACACAAAAATGTTGCACAGGATGCCGCGGAAGAAGATCGTCACCCAGTCGATCGTCACCTTGCCGGCGGCGACGCTCACCATGGAATTGGCGACCGCCCCGCCGTTGAGCTTGTAAATGCCGGCCATGTACACCAAAAAGACGATGAACAGGGCACCGACAAAATTGCCGACCCACACGACGACCCAGGCCTTGAGCATCTGAGCCAGGGTGATCTTTTTGCTCTTGAGCGCACAGACCATAAGCGAATTGCCGGTAAACAGCTCGGCGCCGCACACCAGTACCAGCACCAGGCCCAGGCAAAAGCACAGGCCGCCCACGACGCGCTGGGCACCCCAGCCCAGCGTGTTGTCGCTCAAAAACACCGTAAAGAACAGGCCACCGAAGGCGATGAACGCACCGGCGAACATCGCCAAGACAAAGGCCTTCGCGACCGGCAGGTTTGCCTTGGTCACGCCGGCGGCCTCGGTCTTAGCCTCGATCGCGGCGGGCGCCAGGCAATCGGGAGCGGGATACTCCACCTTGGTATCTGCCATGTCAATCACTTCTTTCCTAATGGGCAGGGACAAGGGCTCCTAAAGCTCCTGCCCCAAGCGGACAAAGTGGGAAAAGTCGTTGGCGGCCACGGCGTCGTACACGGCGTCGACGGCGTCAAAGACCTCCGGGGACATGGGGTTGTAGAACTCCGTGTCGCCCGGCTGAATCCCTACGAAGACGATATCATCGCATGATTGCTCGATCTCTTCGATCAGAATCGAGAGCGGGAGCGAATGTGTGGTGAACATCGACTTACGAGCCACGTCGCTTTTGTCGAGCAGGCGGATCGCGCCGACGGGCAACGCCATATCGGCGGCATCTACGAGCACCAGACGCGGCGGACGCTCGCGCTTGACCTCGATGATGTCGTCCTCGGGCGTTTGCCCGCCGTCGATGGTGTACCAACCGGCGATGGGTGCGTCTTCCATCTTTTTGGAGAGCACGGGGCCGGCGGCATCGTCGGCACGCAGCACGCTTCCCGCCGTGAGCACGATACCCGCAAACGGGGCGCCGTTCACACGTCCATCCACAACGCGACCCATTACTGCAACCTTCCCGTCAGATACACGCCCGACACATCGCGCACGCGCTCAACCAGATCGCGGAACTTCATCAAAAACGCGACCTGCTGGGCATGCAGGCCAAAGTCGTCGTCGAACACCGAGATGCCGGCCTTGGCCGACCCGCGAAAACCGCGCTCGTCGAGCAGCGCATCGCAGGCCTCGAGCAGCGACGGCGCCGCCGCCTTGTCGAGCTGACACTCACCAAAGGAGCGGATGGCCTCGAACTTGGTCTTGGCCTCCCCCTCCGGCAGCGCGTCGACGAGCGAATAGAACACATCCACCGGCACCGACAGGCGCGGCTCAAAGCAGTCGAGCACGCCGGTGTGGTGGCCCACGGCGAGCGTGTAGTACAGCACGTCGCAGGCCTCCTGGGGAACGTCTTCCTCGGTCTCCACAAACTTACGCGTGAGCTCGTAAAAGACCACCTGGTCGGGCGCATGGCCCAGGCAGGGGTCGGCGACGCCCTCGGCAGCCTCGTCGCTTGCGCGCGAGGCATCGCCAAAGGAGCCGCCGAGCATGCCGGGACCCGCAAAGTAACCAGAGCGGTCCGTGAGCTCCATCTAGCGACCTCCGGCCAGCACCAGATCCTGCAGCGCCGAGTAGACCTCAACGCGGCGCGGATCGTCCTGCTTGTCGATGAGCAGCGCCATGGCACCGCGGATATCGCCCTTGGGCGCGCCCTCGAGCGTATCCATAAACTCATTGGCCAGGTCGCGACCATAGCGGTAACCGCTCATGGCACGAGCCTCGCGCTCGATGGCAACGCGCAGCTTGTACGGCACACCGGGGTGCAGGATATCGGCCTGCTCGCCGGCGGCCTCCACCGTGGTCTCGGCATGGAGCTTTTGGTCCAGCAGACCGAGTGCCATGGCAAAGCCGTAGATGGTCTGCGCGGGGCTGGGCGGGCAGCCGGGGATGTAGACATCGACCGGCAGAATCTTGTCCGTGCCGCCCCAGACGCAGTAGTTGTCGTAGAAGATGCCGCCGGTGCAGCCGCACGCGCCATAGGACACCACGATCTTGGGGTCGGGTGCGGCCTCAAAGGCGCGCAGGGCCGGCATGCGCATGGCACGCGTCACGGCGCCGGTGTACAGCAGCACATCGGCGTGACGGGGCGAGGGCACGACCTTGATGCCAAAGCGCTCAACGTCAAAGACGGGCGTGATGGAACCGAAGATCTCGATCTCGCAGCCGTTGCAGCCGCCGCAGTCAACACGGTAAACATACACCGAGCGCTTGATCTTCTTAAGAAGGGTCGCCTTGGCCTTCTCGATACTCTCGTCGAGCTCGATCTTGGTCGGGCGGTACTGAAGCCGCTCGGGCAAAAGCGTGGGTTCGGCCATGGTTACTCCTCCTTCGTTTCAAAATCCATGATGATGCCCTCGACCGGTGCCGGACCGGCGGGAATCTCGGGCGCATCGGGGTTGAGCTCGCGATCGATATACTCCGGGTTCACGCCGTGACCGCCCAGATACTCCATGCCGGGGCCCTGGGGCTCACCGGACGCAAGTGTCTCGTTGGCAGCCATGCCGCGCGCGTTGCCGGTCTTTACGGCCGAGGCGGCGCGCAGGGCGTCGAGCTCGCGCTTGCACTCCTGGCACATGCCGACGGTACGGGCGGCCTGGATGGCCTCCATGCCGCCGGCCTTTTGCAGCAGGCGCTTGGCGTAGTCGATCTCCTTGTGCGGGGCGAACGGCTTGCCGCAGCGCGAGCAGTGCTCGAGCGTGTAGACGCTCTTGCTGGTGAGGTCGTCCTTGCTCATGACGGCCAGCTCAAACTCCTCGGTGAGCTTGATGGCCTCCATGGGGCAGGCTTCCTCGCAGCGGCCGCAAAAGATGCAGCGACCGTAGTCGATCGACCAGGTGATGGTATCGGCCGCAAGGTCGGTGTCCATGCGAATGGCATCGGCCGGGCACGCCACGCCGCAGGCACCGCAGGCGATGCAGAGCTCCGCGTTGTGCTCGGGCTTGCCGCGCATGTCCTTGTTGGTGGGGAACGGCGCAAACGGGTACTTGACCGTCGCGTCGCCGGCCTTGGCGTTAACCTTCCAAAGCTTCAGCATATTAGAGCGCCTCCTCATCGAGCGGAGCAGCCATGGTGCCCTCGCCCGCAAGCGGCGACTTGTCGCGCCAGACGTTCTCGAACTGCTCCTTGTCGAGCACGTGGTCGCGCTTGGCGGCGACGTCGGTCACTGTCACGCGGTCGGTGCAGGAGTAGCACGGGTCGAGCGAGCCGACGATCAGCGCCGCGTCGCCCACGGTGTTGCCGCGGAACATGTAGCGCAGGACCGGCCAGTTGCTGTACGTGGCGGCCTTGGCGCGCCAGCGGTAGCACTTCTGGTTGTTGCCGAGCATGGCCCAGTGCACGTCCTCGCCGCGCGGCGCCTCGGTGGCGCCGATGGCGTACTTGTGCGGGGTGTACTCCCAATCCGTGGTGAGGATGGGGCCCGACGGGCAGTTCTCGAGCATGGTCTCGATCATGTCGATCGAATCGTAGACCTCCTGGATGCGAACGGCGGTACGGCCGAAGGCGTCGCAGGTGTCGGCCGTAGCGGCGTGCATCTTTTGGACATCCGGATCGGCGTAGCCGTCGAAGGGATGGTCAAAGCGCACGTCGCGGGCATAGCCCGAGCCACGCATGAGCGGGCCGACCGGCGAGAAGTCGCGTGCGATCTTGCGGTCCAAGATGCCAATACCGCTCGTACGCTCAATGAAGTTGGGCGTAGAGAGCAGCACGTCGACGAGCTCCTGAACCTCGGAGCGCAGCTGGTGGATGGTCGTGAGCGTGGAAAGCTTCTGCTCGGCCAGGATATCGCGACGCACGCCGCCGATCACGTTGAGGCCATAGGTCTTGCGGTGACCGGAGAGCTTCTCGGCCAGATCCATCGACTTCTCGCGGACGCGGAAGAACTGCTGGAAGCCAGAGTCGAAGCCGGTGTAGTGCGACGCCAGGCCAATGTTGAGCAGGTGCGAGTGCAAGCGCTCGACCTCGAGCATAATGGCGCGGATGTACTGGGCGCGCGGCGGGACGTGGATACCCTGGGCGCGCTCGACGGCCTCGGCATAGGCCACCGAGTGGGCGCAGCCGCAGATGCCGCAGATACGGTCGGCCAAAAACGTGACGGCGTCATAGTTCAGGCGCGTCTCGGCGACCTTCTCCATGCCGCGGTGAACGTAGAACAGGCGGTAGTCGGCGTCGACGATCGTCTCGCCCTCAACAAACAGGCGGAAGTGGCCGGGCTCATCAGAGGTAATGTGCAACGGGCCCATGGGGACGAGTGTGGTCTCCTTGCCCTTGGTGTCGGCCAAGAACTCGTAGTTTTCCATGTCGCTTACGGGAGCGGGACGGAAACGGTAGTCCATGGAGTCCTTGCGCAGCGGGTACAGACCGCTCGGCCAGTCATCGGGCAGCACCAGGCGACGGCGATCGGGCAGACCCTCGGGAATCAGGCCGAACATGTCGCGCAGCTCGCGCTCGCCCCACACGCAGGCGGGGACGAACGGCGTCACGGACGGGAACGTCATCTTGGCGGGATCGACCTCGGCGCGCACGGTCACCCAGCCGGGATCCTCCCCCTCCATGGAAATGAGGTAGTACACGGCGTAGCGGCCGCACAGGCTGCGCTCGTCGTTGCCAACGATCACGGGAATCCAGCCGTAGCGCTCGTAGTACAGGTAGTGGACGGCCTCGGGCAGACGGTCCAGCTTGACGGTGATCGTCAGCTGGTCCTCGCACTGCCACTCGACCTTCTCGATGCAGCCCGGAACGGCGCGGCGCAGGGCCTCGACATGGCTCTCGCAGCGGCGGGCATACACCTTGTTCTCAGTATCAGTCATTGGTTACTCCACCTCGCTCTGAGCGGTCTGGGTACCGAACACAGCGCGGTACATCGGCGTCGCGTGAAGTTCCTCGGTGCTCTGCTCGAGCACGATGCCGGTCGCGGTCTCCACACCGTGCACGAGAGGCAGCGGGGTGGCGATGCCAAACCACAAGATCATGACAGCCAGGATGATCTCGGGGATCAGCATGAGCGCCGGGGCCTCGTGCTTACCCATGCCCTCGGGAGCGTGGCCGAACACCGACTTAAGCGCGATGCGGGTAAGCGCGGAGATGGCGACGGTAAGACCGAGGGCGACCACGACGACCAGCCACATGGGACCGGCGGTAACGCCGGCGACAAAGGTCAGGAACTCGGAGATAAACATGCCAAAGGGCGGGAAGGCGGCAAGGCCCAGCAGCGCCAGGATGGCGAGCGCGGCGGTAGCGGGAGCAACCTCCACGACGCCCTGGATCTTGGCCAGGCTGCGCGTACCGTAGGCATGCTGGATGTTGCCGGACACGCAGAAGGCAAGCGTCTTGGTAAAGCCGTGGAACACGCAGTGCAGCAGGGCCGCGGCGATACCCAGCGGGCCACCGATACCCAGGCACAGGGCGATAACGCCCACGTTCTCCACAGACGAGTACGCAAAGCGGCGCTTGAGGTCGTCCTGGCGAAACATCGAAAGTGCCGCCACCAAAATGGACAGCGTGCCGACGATCAGCAGCAATATTTGCGGATACTCGGCGCCCACGGCTTGGATAGTAAAGCCGTAGAAGCGCATGATCACAAGCATGGCGCACTTAAGCAGCACGCCCGAGAGCAGGGCCGAGACAGGGCTCGGGGCCTGGGAGTGGGCATCGGGCAGCCAAGTGTGCATGGGGAACAGGCCGGCCTTGGTGCCAAAACCGATCACGACAAACGCAAAGGCGAGGCGCATGAGCGTCGGGTCGAACTGATCGGCATACGGCAGCACGCACGACAGGAATGCGGCCTCGTGGGCATTGGGAATCACGTCGGCGGCGTTGGCGTAGATCAGCAGCGTACCGAACAGGCCGAAGGCCACGCCGGCGGTGCAGACCATCGCATACTTCCACGAAGCCTCGAGGGCCGTCTTGTTCTTGTAGATACCCACGAGGAACACGGTGGAAAGCGTGGTTGCCTCCACGGCGGCCCACGTGAGGATCATGTTGTTGGACAGGCACGCGAGCAGCATGGTGAACACGAACAGGCTAAACAGCGCAAAATACTGCTTGGCGCGCTCGGCGGGCATGGAGCCCTCCTCGATATCGGCCTTTACATAGGGCAGCGAGAACAGCCCCGTAAGAAAACCGATAAAGCCGATGAGCAGCACAAAGATGGCGCCCAGCGAATCGAGGTGGAACCACAGGCCAAGAGCGCTCGCGGCGTCGCCGCTCATAAGGACGTCACCGGCCGTCATTATCGACAGCACCAGGACGGCTGCGACGGAGACCAGGTTGAGACCGGCAAACACGTTATAGGACGTGTTCTTGGGCAAAAACGCCATGACCAGCGAGAACACCAAAGGAGTCGCGAGTAGGGCGAGAATCAACGTTTCCATGGACTACCCCCTCAGCTCGGACAGGTCGCGCGCATCGAGCGAGTGGGAGTCGTCCCAAATGCGACGCACGACGATGGACATGATGATGACGGCAAAGATGGCGTCGGTGGCGATGCCGATCTCGATGATCTCGGGAGCGGTGGGGGCCAAAAGCGCGAGCGTCACATGGCTGCCGTTTTCCATAAGGCAGTATCCAAAGATCTGCTTCATGATGTTGCGCTGCGAAATGATGCAGGTGAGGCCCACAAAGAAGTGAGCGAAGCTAATAGCGAGCGCAGGCGTTGCGACCTCGGCCGTGGGCAGGCTGATCTGCGTCACGACGGCAAAGCAGATCGCGACCTCCACGGCGATGATGCAAATGGCCCACGCGGGCTTAAGGCCGGCCTTGAGCGATGCGTCGCTCGGCTCGCCCATCTTCTTGTACGCGCGGTTGAGGATGTAAGGGACCAGGACGACCTTAGTGATAAAGGCAGATCCAGCCCACATAAGCAGCTCCTGCGCACCGGTGGTGACACCGAGCGTGGCGAGCAGCCCCACGAGCACCAGCGACTGCACCGCATACCAGCGGATGGCATGTTTGATGTTCTTGGAGACGACCACCATGGTGGACGTGACGATCAGAAGGCCGCCAAGGATGTTGACGATCGAATAACCCATGTCGTTCTACCTCCTAACCGATCCAGCTGGCCGAAAGCGGGCCGCTGACGATGACCATGATGATGAGCACGATGAACACGAACGCCATCGCGCGGGGAAGCGGGGCTCCCGCAGCAACCTCTTCGCTCGGCTCGCCGGGCAGGCAATAGCCCATCCACTTAAGGAACCAGGCAAAGGTGGCGACGGTCTCGGCGACCATGATGCACACGAGCACCAGGATCGCGACGTTGCCGGCACCCACGGAAAAGCCGCCGGCGATGATCTGAAACTTCGAGAAGAACGTGTTCATGGGCGGCACGCCGGCAATGGCGAGTGCCGCGACACCAAAGCCCACGCCCGAGATCGGGTACTTCTTTACGATGCCGCGAAGCTTGGGCAGCATACGCGTGCCGAGCGTAAAGGAGAACGAACCGGCGATCAGGAAGAACAGCGTCTTGGCGAAAGCGTGGTTAAAGATGTGGCACACGGCACCATCAAAGGCCAGCTGGCTGCCAAAGACCGAAAGGCCCAGACCAAAGAACACATAGGAGAGCTGGGCGATCGTGGAGAAGGCCAGCAGGCGCTTCATGTCCTTTTGCGGCAGGTACATAAGGAAACCAAAGAGCATGGTGACCATGGCGTCGATAATGGCGACCCAGCCCACGATCTCGGGAATCTCGCCGGCAGAGACGAGTGCACGCGCGAACACGCACACACCGACCTTGACCATCGAGGCACCATGCAGGTAGGCCGAAACAGGCGTCGGCGCCTCCATGGCCGAAGGCAGCCACATGTACATGGGAACCTGTGCGGACTTGGCCCAGGCCGCAAACAGCACGAGCAAAAGGACGATGGCCTTGAGCTTGGCGTCGAGGCCGGCAATCGCGGTAATGGCGAAGGTACCGGTGTGGGCAAACACGATGGCGGCGCCCAGATACAGGCCGAGCGCACCGATATGCGTGATGATCAGGGCCTTCATGCCGGCCTTCTTGGCCGTAGGCGTCATGTAGTAGCTAATGAGGCCCCAAGAGCACGCACCCGTGATCTCAAAGAACACGAGCTGGCCCAAAAGGGTCGAGCTGTACACGAGGCCGGCCATGGCGCCGATGAAGGTCGCGAGGTACGCGTAGAAGCGACGACGCGGCGCATCGGGATGCTCGCGGTTATTCTCGCTCATATAGGGGATCGAATAGATCACGACAAGCAGGCCGATACCCACAAAGGCGGGCGCGAGCAGCGTGCTCATGCGATCGAAAGTGAATCCCATGACGAGGGTCTGCCCAAACGAGATCAGGGGGACCTGCGTGTCGGGCATGCCGGCGCCAGCGAAATTCGCGGCGAGGGCGATGGTGCAGACCGTCGAGACGGCGGCACCCAAAACGCTGAACCACTTGGCGTACGGACGGGGGAACAGGGCGACGAGCACCGAGGCCACCATCGGGGCCGCGATCGCGACCAAGCCGAGAAGGGACAGACTGACTGCAAATGACATTGTTTCTCCCTTCTCCTACACGCCGACGACCACGAAGACAAACGCCAGAACGGCGATGCCCACGACGGCCCAGGTCTGATTGCCAAGCACCTTAAAACGCGAACGCGAGCAAGAGTTCTCGATCACGCCGCATACGACAAAGTCGATAAGGCACTTCACCAGGAAGATGACCG
The DNA here is from genome assembly GCA_902464175.1 of uncultured Collinsella sp. GTDB lineage: Bacteria > Actinomycetota > Coriobacteriia > Coriobacteriales > Coriobacteriaceae > Collinsella. The sequence continues at coordinate 19,952 of CABQHZ010000001.1, forward strand.
CGCCCAGAACGGCGGCGGCGCCCACGGTCGCGGGCTCGCCCCAGGGGACGAAGATCGCGCAGAACCAGGCGACGACCAGGACCTGCTTCATGGACATGGCAAGCTTGGCCATCGCAAGCGATGGGCCGGAAAGCTCGGCGAGCGGGCCTTCCTGAAGCTCCTGCTCGGCCTCGGCCTGATCAAACGGCAGCTTACCGAGCTCCATGTAGCAGGCAATCGCAAAGGCGATGCCGGCGAGGATCACGGCGACCGGCGCGTCGATGGCGCCCGTCATGATGTGCTGGCCCATGGTGGCGATGTCGGTGGAACCGCACACCAGGGCGGCGGCAAACAGCGCCAGCAGCATGGACGGCTCGATGAGCACGCTCATGAGCAGCTCTCGAACGCCGCCGATACCGGCGTAGGCGTTGGACGAATCCACACCGCAGAGGGCGAAGAAGAAGCGGGCGAGCGCCAGGCTGTACATGATGGTGATGGCGTCACCAAAGACCGGGATGGGGCTTTGTGCCGTAAAGAGCGGCAGGCCCATCGCGAGCATAAAGGCGACGGCGAAGAACAGCGGCGGCATAATGCGAAGCGCAAAGCTCGCGTCCTCGCTCTGGGACTCGGGGCGCGCAAAGAGCTTGGCCAGGTCGCGGTAGTCCTGCATGATGCTGGGGCCGCGACGGTTGTGCATCTTGGCGCGAATCACGCGGCCGAGACCGGAGAAGAACGGCGCGACGGCCATGACGACCACGCCCTGCAGAACGGCAAGTACGATGTTGTTCATGCTCTCCCCTCCTTAACCCATTTGCACGGCGAGCACGAGGAACACCACGAGTGCCGCGACGATGTAGCAGATATAGATGCTGTAGTTGCCGCCCTCGAGCTTAGTCGCGAGGTCGGCGAGCTTCTCGACACCCTTATGCGGGGCATCGACGAGAACCTTGTCGGGTACGGGCTCCACAGCCTCGGCCACACCGGTGAGCTTCTGGAAGAAGTGCGCGATGGACCAGCAGACGGCCGTGCAGCGGTCGCGCAGCGTGTAGAGCGGCTGCATAAACCAGGAAACCTCGGAGGCAAAGGTCGTGGCCACGACGGGCATATGCTCGTTGGGAGCATAGCCGCATGCCCACGGCTGGGACTTCTGCACCTTGCCGACGGTCTTGAGCTTGCGATAACCGCAGGCAAGGCCGACAAGCACCACGAGCGCAATGGCGATCGCAGGCGTGGAGGTGGCAGCGCCGGAGTACTGGTTCATGAGCTCCATGCCCTCGGCGGCAAACACGCCGCCGTACGGATGCAGCACGGACGCGGCGACGTCGACCAGAACGGGCGCGATCACGGGAGCGCCGATGCCCAGCACGACGCAGATGGCCGCGAGCAGGCCTTGTGCAAACACCATGGGGGCGGGAACCTCCTTGGCATTGGCCGCGACCTCGGAGCGGGGCGCGGAGGCAAAGGAGACGCCATAGGCCTTGACGAAGCACGTGACGGCCAGAGCGCCGGTAATGGCAAGCGCGACGGCAGCGAACACGGCCACGATCATGACGGCCTTGTCACCCTGCATGGCGGCATTAAACAGCGACTGGTAGGTAAACCACTCGGACACAAAACCGTTGAAGGGCGGGATGGCCGAGATGGCAAGCGCGCCAATAAGGAAGCAGATGGCCGTTGCCGGCATACGGCGGAACAGACCGCCCATCTTTTCCATGTTGCGCGTGCCCGTCGAGTACAGCAGCGCGCCGGCACCCAAGAACAGCTCGCCCTTAAACATGGCGTGGTTAAACGTGTGGTAGAGGGCGGCCATCAGGGCCAGGACGGCGACACCGACCGAGTCGAGCGCCATGGCGGCCATGGAGGCGCCCACGCCGAGCAGGATGATGCCGATGTTCTCGACGGAGTGGTAGGCCAGCAGGCGCTTGATGTCATGCTCCTGCAGAGCGAAGGCAACGCCGAGGACCGACGAGATCGCACCGAAGACCATGACCATGAGGCCCCACCAGACCTGAACGCCCGAGGCGCTCAGCAGGTCGAGACCCACCTTGAGAATGCCGAAAATACCGATCTTGATCATGCCGCCGGACATGAGGGCCGACACGTTGGACGGCGCCTCGGGGTGCGCCTTGGGCAGCCAGCCGTGCAGCGGGATAATGCCGGCCTTGGCGCCAAAGCCAAAGAAGGCAAGCACGAAGCACACGGATGCGACCGCGGGGCTAAACTGCGTCGCGCGGAAATCGGCAAACGCGAACGAGCCGCCAGCGAAGTTGGTCATGGTGAGGAAACTCGCCATGATGAGCACAAAGCCAACGTGCGCGATGACAAAGTAGAGCCAACCGCCGTGGATGGAGTTCTCGTTCTCCTCGATCACGACGAGGAAGTACGAGGTGAGCGACATGAGCTCAAAGGCAACCAGGAACCAGAACACGTTGTCGGCCGTGATGACGAGCATCATCGAGGCGACAAACGTGTTAAAGAAGAAGCCAGCGCGGCCCTTCTTGCCCGGATACTCATCAAAGTAATTGAAACCGTAGATCGATCCGGCAAACGCCAACACCGAGATGAGCATCACAAAGACACCGGCCAGCTGGTTGAGCAACAGCTGGAAATGCGCGAACGGGAAGAAGACGATCGTGTCGACCGACGTGACGTCGCCGAGCACGGCCTGAATGCCGGCCACAAAGGAGAGCACCGCGGCGACGGCGCCGATAAGGCAGCCGGCGGTCTTGGCGGCGTTGTCGGCCTTGATCAGCAGAACCGAGGCGAGCGCACCGATGCACGAGACGGCAAGCGATGCGATAAACAGCGTCATGCTATCCATTGTTTACGCTCCCTTCTGCTTTCTCGGACAGGCCCTGGGCCACAGCCGCCACGTCGACAGACGGACCGTTCTCGATCGAACGCAGGCGCTTGGCCTCGTCGAGCTCGCGATCGGCCGCGCCGCCCATGACGGTAAGCGCCTTGGTGGGGCACGCCGCCACGCAGTGGGGGCCATCCGGGTCGAAGGCACACAGGTCGCACTTGACGGCGCAGGTGTACTGACCGGGCGCCCACGTGAGCAGGCTGCTCAGGGACTTGGGGTAGGACGGTGTCGGGTCGCACATGCCTGCGACACCGGCGATAGACGTGCCATCGGGATGGATGGCTCCGAAGGGGCACGCGATGGCGCACAGCCTGCACCCGATGCACTCCTGCTCCTTAACGTGGATGCGGTCGCCATCGTGCTCGATGGCGTTCACCGGGCAAACCTCGGCGCAGGGGGCACCCTCGCAATGGTGGCAGGCAAGGGCGGCCGAAATGCCGCCGGTCTTCACGAGCGCCAGACGCGGCGTGTCCTGAAGACCCTGCATCCGGTGGGCGTCGGCACAGGCGGACTGGCATGTTCCGCAGCCGATGCACCTCTCCGGGTTGATGTCGATGAAGCGGTTCATCCCCACTTCCTTTCAAAGTAACGGGCCGGGCGCCCGATGCGCTTGGACGCCCGGCCCAAAAAGCCAACGAGAACGGGACTACACGATTTGATTCACGTGCGTCTCGTCGTCGAACTTTGCGGCACCGGGCTCAACGTCCTGGGGAGCGGCGGCGTCGACCAGAGCCTGCTTGAGCTCGGTGTACTGACGCTCGACCTCGCCCTCGGCCCAGACCTGGTCGGCAATGGCGTCGACCTGGCAGGCGGAGAACTTGTCCTCGGGCGTATGCGAGACCGGGTCGACCTTGTGCATGGTCAGCTCGTTGCACTTGCCGATCCACCACTGGTAGGTCATATAGACCGTGCCCTTGTTGATGCGGTCGCTCACGTCGGCGCGGCTGTATACCTGGCCGCGGCGGCTGTGAATCGAGACGATGTCGCCGTTCTTGATACCGCGCGCCTGGGCGTCCGCGGGATTCATGCGGACAAAGCCGGGCTCGTCGGCGAGCAGCGCCAGCGTCTTGCAGTTGCCGGTCATCGAGCGGCAGCTGTAGTGGCCAACCTCGCGGACGGTGCACAGGATGAGCGGGTACTCATCGTCGGGAAGCTCGGAGGGCGCCTCCCAATCGTGCGCCATCAGGTTGGCGCGGCCGTCCTTGGTGGTGAACTTGCCGCCGGCGAACATGTCGGCCGTGCCGTGGTCGTGCACATCGGTGCTCTTGACCGGCCACTGGGCGTAACCGCCCTCGGGGGCCATCTTCTCGTAGGTCGCGCCCACAAAGTTGGGGCACAGGCTAATGCACTCGTTCCAGATCTGCTCGGTGTTGTCGTAGTGCATGGGGTATCCCATACGCGTGGACAGGTCCGCGAAGATCTCCCAGTCGTGACGGCACTCGCCCTTGGGCGGAACGGCCGCGTCAAAGTGCTGGAAGCTACGGTCGGATGCGGTAAAGACACCCTCGTGCTCGCCCCAAGAGGTGGCAGGCAGGATGACGTCGGCGAGCATGGTCGTCTGCGTCATAAAGATGTCCTGGCAAATGAACAGATCCAGCTCGGATAGCGTCTTGCGCATACCGGCCGAATCGGGCTCGGTCTGAACCGGGTCCTCGCCGTAGTTGTAGAAGCAGTGCACCTTGCCCTCGTCGACCAGGTGACCCAGGTCGGTGAGCTTGTAGCCCTCCTCCAAGGGGAGCTTTTCCTCGGGCACGCCCCAAGCCTTGGCAAACTTGGCGCGCACGGCGGGGTCGGTGACTTTTTGGTAGCCAGGGTAGAGGTTGGGCAGCATGCCCATATCGCAGGAGCCCTGGACGTTGTTCTGGCCACGCACGGGCGCGAGTCCGGAATTGGGTTTGCCGATCTGGCCGGCAACGCAGGCGATGGAGGCGATGGTGTGCACCGTCTTCAGGTTCTGCTTCTGCTGACACACGCCCATGCCCCAGCCAATGATGGCAGAGGGCTTCGCCGTGGCGTACATCTCGGCAGCTTGGTGGATCAACGCGGGCTCGACACCCGTGATGTCCTGTACGGATTCGGGAGTGTAGTTCTTGATGGTCTCCCACCACTCGTCAAAGCCGTTCGTGTGCTCGGCGACGAATTGCTTGTCGTAGAGGCCATCGTTGACCAAGCAGTTGGCAAAGGCGTTGAGGAACGCCACGTTGCAACCGTTCTTGATCGGAAGGTAGATGTCAGCGATACGCGCGGTTTCTATATGGCGCGGGTCGGCGACGATGATCTTGCAACCCTTTTCTTTGGCTCGCACGATACGCCTAGCGACGATCGGGTGCGAATCGGCAGGGTTATAGCCGAAGAGGAATATGCAGCCCGCATCCTCCATACCGGGGATGGAGCAAGACATGCAACCTGAACCAACCGTGTCCATCAGACCGAGGACAGTAGGGCCGTGTCAAGTACGGGCGCAGTTGTCCACGCTGTGGGTGCCGATGCACGCACGCGTAAACTTCTGCATGACGTAGTTCGCCTCATTGCCGCCGCCTCGCGAAGAGCCGGTGGTCATGACGGCGTTAGGACCATATTCGTCAATTATGGCCTGCATCTTAGATGCGGTGAAATCCAGTGCCTCGTCCCAGCTTACACGCTCAAGATCCGCGCCCTTGGTGCGACGGATCATCGGGTGCAGCACGCGGGGAGTCAAGATCTTGGTGTCGTTGATGAAGTCGTAGCCGCTCATGCCTTTCAGGCACAGCTCGCCCTGATTGGTGATGCCGTTAAGCGGTTCGGTACCCACGACCTGGCCGTTTTGGACCAGGAGGTTAAACTGGCAACCGGCGCCGCAATACGGGCAGATCACTTTATGCTTCTCCATGACACCCTCCTTCCTTTCGGTACTACCGATTATTCGGTACTTTTTTGACAATCGTTGGGCTTGTTGGGTCGGCTGCCTACGCCTCGTTTTCAATCGTGGCGCGGGCACGCTCGGCGGTCAGCTCCGCCAGACGCTCCTCGTCCACCAAGGAAAGGCCCTTGGTCGGGCAGGCCTCGGCACATGCCGGGCCGCCGGGACGATCGACGCACAGGTCGCACTTAAGCACAAAGCTCTTGGTCTGCGACCCCACGCGCACATCGCCCATCAAGACGGGGACCTGTGTGGTCGCCACGCTCACGGCGCCAAAGGGGCAAGCCATGACGCAGCTCTTGCAGCCGATGCAGTTGTCCTCGTTCACACCGATGCGATGGTTCTTTGGATCAAAGAACAGCGCGCCCGTGGGGCATGCCTTGGCGCACGGAGCGTCCTCGCAGTGATGGCAGGCCACCGGTGCGGAAATCTCGTAGGTGCGCGTCACGCGGAGGCGCGGTGCGGCGATGTTGCCGGGGATGTCGTGCGCCTCGATGCACGCCGCCATGCAGGTTTGACACCCAATGCAGCGCGAGGAATCGGCTACGACTCGTTTATTGCCCATGTTGTTCACTCCCTCCTGAATCCCATGCCGGAGAGACCCTGTCGACGTTGCCCCGGACCGCCCGTGGTCCGGCATCGGCGTATCGAGAGCATGCGGCGAAACAGGCACTCGGTAGAATATCTCCAACGGTATACAGGTTAAATATACGCAGTTGCAGGGGGTAAACTTGAGCATAGGCCCTGCATTACGGGTGTATTGCAGGGGTTTGGGCTGGTTAGGATTATTCTCAATAGGATATAAAAGCGAGTGTATTACACGCGTACGCCCAACAAAGATTTCACGCTCGCTTCTGAAGGATGTAGTACGTTTGTAATAATGTTCACACTCAATTACTCGAGTGCAATAAAGTAGTTGTTATAAGATTGGCAATTACTAGCCGAAGCTGTATTTGACTATTCATATTGCACGCTCATTAAGGGAGGCCAGTGATGTCATCGACTCAAAAACGAGCCATCCTGCAGGTGCGCATTCGCGAGGAAGACAAGCAGCATGCTGAGCGTCTCTACGACGCCATGGGCACATCGCTCGCCGAGGCCGTCCGTCTATTTGTCGCGCAGAGCATTTTGATGCGCAAGCTCCCCTTTCAGCCGGTCGCCGTGCGCTCAAAGGACGGCACCGCCGCCTATGGATCGCTCAAAGCATATGGGGACCCCAATCGCCGCTCCGAGGAGCGCAACGCCTGGATTGAATACCTTGCTACAGAAAGCGACGATTCGATTTTGGGTCCCGAGGAAGTAGATATCCATGAGTAGCACCATCATCGACGAGACCGTCATCCTGCGCTATCTGCTCGACGACGACGAGGTCCTGTCGCCGCGCGCCGCCAAGGTCATCGCCACGCGCACCGCTCGCGTCTACCCCGAGATCATCACGCGCGTCGTGGTCACGCTGCGCGACGTCTATAAGGTTCCCCGCGTTGAGATTGCTGCGGCCATGAAAAGGCTGCTCGATGACGTCATGGTCGACGAGCCCACCGTTATCGCCCTTGCTATCAAACTGTTCGGCAAAACGCATATGGACTTTACCGACTGTCTACTTGCCGCCCGTACCGCTATCTACAACGATGATGTCGTGAGCTTTGGCAAACCCATCATCCAAGGCATGATCGATTACCGCCGCAAGCGCCAAACCGCAGCCGAAGCCCGCAGCCGCAGCATCGACTCCACCATCGACAAGCTCCGCCGTCGCCCCCGCAGCTAACCCCATGCCCACCTAAGTTGCGGTGCGGGATCGATTTCCGTCACCCGGCACACTTATGAAAATGGCTCTGTTCCCAAAAGGAAGCAGAGCCATTCATCTATCTTGTGGAGCGGGCGACGGGAAGTCCAAGGATTTGCGAAGCAAATCCTTGTTTCGCTGCGGGCCTTCGGCCCTTGCGTGCTGCGCTGGAAAATGCTCACGCATTTTCTCAGCTCCGCACCCTGGCGGGTTCGATTCCCGTCGCCCGGCGCGTAAACGAAAACAGCTCTGATCCCCAAAGGAAACCAAAGCCGTTAAAACAATTCTTATGGAGCGGGCGACGGGAATCGAACCCGCGTCATCAGCTTGGAAGGCTGGGGTTCTACCATTGAACTACGCCCGCAAGATATGGTCGGGACGACAGGATTTGAACCTGCGACATCCTGCTCCCAAAGCAGGCGCGCTACCAAACTGCGCCACGTCCCGAAGGTGTTGAGCAGCTAAGGTCTAAACCTTGCGTGTCCCAAAGCGAAGGAAATTATAGGGGAGACTCCCCGCCTGTGCAAGCATTGATGTCTTAGCTCCTCGAATGTGCAACAAACTTGCTGTGGAGCAGACCGATCACAAAGGCAACTACGGCGACCGGCGCCCACGCGGCACCGATGTCTGCAAGGGGTAGCGCATCAAACGGCAGCCACGTGCCCGCAAAGAACGCATCGCGGACCGAGGTGATCACACTCTGCACAGCAACGACGCCGCCGACCCAGACCCACACCTGCGGATGAGCGTCGCAAAAGCCGTGCACCAGGCCCATAAGCACCAGCACAATGGCAACGGGGTACAAAGCGTTGAGCATGGGCACCGAGAACATAAGGATCATGTCGAGACCCACGTTGGAAAGCACGCACGAAAACGCCGCGAACACAAAGGCGAGAACCGCAAAGGGACGGCGCATGGCCTCCTCGGAGGCCTCCGCTCCCCCTTCGACCACATACGTCTCGCAGAAGTAACGCGAGCAGCAGCTGATGAGGCCGATGCACACGTTCATGCAGGCAAGGAAGAAGATGGCGAAGACCACGACCGTGCCGGCAAGCCCAAAATGCATGGAGGCCGAACGGGCGAGGATGGCGGCGCCGTTGGTAGCGTCGGGCATCACGGTGCCGAGCTGCATACCGGCAAGGCCCAAGCCGCAGTAGATGATGGCCATGAGCACGCCGGCGATCACGCCGGAACGCGAAATCTCAAAGGCCACGCGCTTGTCATCGGTAACACCCAACTCGTGGATGGTCTCGGCGATGATGATGCCAAAGGCGAGCGACGCGAGCAGGTCCATGGTCTGGTAGCCGGTCAAAAAGCCCTGCACGGCAGCACCGGCATCATAGGGAGCCTGCGGCGCGGCGGCGGGGCCCAGCGGCGAGACCATGGCGGCACCCACGACCAATACGATGAGGGCAATGAGCGCGGGGCCCGTAATGCGGCCGAGCACGCGTGTGATGACGCCTGGGCGCAGCGTGAGCGCAAACGCGACGACAAAGAAGCCGATGGCAAACACCAGGCGCGCCGTGCCGAGCGAGACGCCCTCGGGCAACAGCGGCACCAGCATCTCGAAGGCCGTGGAACTCGTACGCGGAATGGCCAGGCACGGGCCAATGGCCAGATACACCGCCGCGACAAAGAACTCGCCAAACTTGGGGTGCACGCGGCCGGCAAGCTCACGCGCCGTTCCGGCAAGTGCCACGGCGATAAAGCCCATGACGGGCAGGCCGATGGCGGCAACGAGAAAGCCAAGCATGGCGACCGGCGTGGCAGAACCTGCCTGCAGCGCCAGCAGCGGCGGAATAATAAGGTTACCGGCACCAAAGAGCATCGAGAACAGGGCGATGCCGACGGTGACGACATGGTCGGAGCGCAGACCGCGCGGAGCGGATGAAGCCATGGGACCACCTTTCGAGTCAAAACAAAAACGGGACGGGCAAAAGACCCGTCCCGCAAGTATATACGCTTTAGCAGACTAAATCGCGCAAAGCTTCAATCTAGCTGCCCCTTTTGAGCCGTTACGCGTCCGAGCGACGGCGACGCAGCAGCTCGAGCCCCAGCGCGACAAGCACAGCGGCGCCTGCAGCGACGACGACGGCCAATGGCGCACGATCGCCCGTGTCGGCGAGCTGCTGAGCGCTCGTCTTGGAAGACTCCTTCTTGCCGGAGTTTTCCGTGCCCGATGCCTTTGCCTTATCGACCGCAGAGTTATCCGAACTACCGGGTTTTGTCGGATCCTTTGAATCCGGCTGGTCGGAATCGGGCGTTCCGGGCTTTTCCGGCTCCGGCTTACTCGGGTTGTCGGGCTCAGGCTTATCCGGGTTATCCGGGTCCGGCTTGTCCGGCTGATCAGGCTCCGGTTTGTCGGGCTCGGGCTTGCCCGGATCAGGCTGGTCAGGCTCGGGCTTATCCGGGTCCGGCTTGTCCGGATCGGGTCCATCGGGCTTGTCCGGATCGGGAACCACCGGGTCCGGGTCGACAGGCTCCTGCTTCTTCTTCACCGTCAGCGTACCGGGCTCAACCGTGACATCGAAGTTCGGGTCGGTGACCGTCGCCTCGATCTGGTACTCGCCCGCCGGGGAACTCTCATCGGCGACGCAGGAGTACTCGACTTTCACGCGCGAGGTATCGGCCGAGCTCTTTAGGCTCGAGGTAAAGGCGGGATTCATCTCTCCCTCGAAGCGTTCAACATCGTCGACCTTTACCTTGAGCTTCGTCGGCGCAATCTTGAACTTGCGCGAGGCGGCGCCGACATACCCGTTGCTTCGCAGCGTGGCAACAGCGCGATACGTGCCGGCATCGGTCGGGGCCTCACTCGACGAATAGTGCGTGCCGCCCGTCCCGTAATACCTGACCCTCAGGTCACCTTCGCAGGCCTTGGGAACCCCCGTGACCTTGGGCGCTTGAGCATCACCGCTATAGACGAAGTTGCCGCCCTCAAAAGCAAGCTCGACCCGCTTCGTCTGAACGACCAGAACGAAGTGCGCGGTCACGGTCTTACCCTGAGCGTCCTTGCACGTGATGTCAAAGGTAGACACTCCGGCCTTGGACGGGGTGCCCGAGAGCGTCAGACCGCCCGCCGTGCGGGTGAGCTTAAACCCGTCGGGGAGCTTAGCGTCGTCCCACGTGTACTCATACGGAGCTTCGCCACCCGCGGCACCAGAAATCGTCGCGCGATACGTGCTATGCGCGCGTGCGACCGGCAGCAGACCGCCGTTGAACACGAGGGCGTCCCGGGGCACAACGGAAACGACAGCGCGATCGCTTTCCACCTGCGCCTCGGTGCCGAGATAGCGCTGGGTGACGCGGCAGAAATACTCGCCGGCGCAATCGTCATCAAGGTTCTCAATGAGGAGCGTCTCCCCCGTCTCGCCCTCGAGCGCCACGGCCTCGCCGCCCACCATGTGGAACCACTGATAGGAAAGTTCGACATCGGCGGCGGAACCCGTGGACGAGGACGCGTGGTCGAGGACGCCCTTGCCCGCCTCGGCAGCGACCGAGAGCACGGCAGCATCGCCCTCGTGGGCGCTCGCATCCTGCGGCTGGGCGATCATCTTCGGAGCGTCCGCCTTCACGAACTCGAATGTGACCTCCTGCGACGCGGTGACGCCACTCAGCGTGACCTCGTACGCTCCACCCTCATAGTCGGAGATATCGAGATCGACGGCCTTGTCCGAGCCGGCTTCCGTGACCGTCACTCGCTCGAGGTAGCAGCCCTCGTCGGGCGTCGCCGAGAGCGTCACATCTCCGCCCGCATCAACGGTGACGGAAGCGTTGTCAACCGAACCGTTGACCGCCTCTGCCGTCACCTCAAAGCGCTCTGGCTTGTCCGGGTTATCGGGCTCGGGGTTATCAGGGTCGGGATTATCAGGATCCGGCTTGGGGCCCGGATCAGGCTGATCGGGGTCCGGATTGTCCGGATCCGGAACCACCGGGTTGGGATTGACGGGCTCCTGCTTCTTTTTCACCGTCAGCGTTCCGGGCACGACCTCGACATCGAAGTTCGGGTCGGTGACCGTCGCGCCGATCTGGTACTCGCCAGCAGGAGAGTCCTCATCGGCATCGCAGGAGTACTCGACCTTCACACCCGAAGTGTCAACCGCACTCTCCAGGCTCGAGGTAAACGCTGGGTTCGCCTCGCCCTCGAAGCGCTCGGCGTCGTCAATCTTCACCTTGAGCTTTGCCGGAGCGATCTCAAACTGGCAGGCGGCGGCACCGATGTAGCCGTGGCTGCGCAGCGTGGCGACAGCGCGGTACGTGCCGGCATCGGTCGGGGCCTCCGTCGAGGAATATTGGGTGCTTCCGGTACCGAAGTACCAGACCCTAAGGTCGCCCTTGCAGACCTTAGGGGCACCGGAAACTTCAGGCGTCTGCGGTGCGCCATTAAAGGTATAGTCGCCATCCGTAAACGTAAGTATTACGTGCTTTGCCTGGACAACGAGCGCAAAGCGGGCGGTCGTGGCCTCGCCACGAGCATCCGTGCACGTGATATCAAAGGCGGAAACGCCCGTCTTGGACGGGATGCCCGAGAGCGTCAGACCGCCCGGTATACGGGAAAGCTTGAGCCCGTCGGGGAGCTTCGTCTCATCCCATGCGTACTCGTACGGAGCCATGCCGCCCGCGGCCCCGGCAATCGTGGCGATGTACGTGCCGTGCGCACTCGCTGCCGGTAGCAGGTCGCCGTTGAACACAAGGGTGTCCCAGGCAACGACGGAGACGGAAGCACAATCACTGTCCGCCTGCTTCTCAGCACCAAGGTAGCGTTGAGTGATGCGGCAGTAGTACTCGCCGGCTTTCTCGTCATCGAGATCCGCGAGCGAGAGCGTCTCCCCCGTCTCGCCATCGAGCGCCACAGCCTTGCCATTCGCCATGCGGAACCACTGGTAGGAAAGCTCAACCTCGGCAGCGCAACCCGTGGACGAGGCCGCGTGGTCGGCGACGTTCTTGCCTGCCTCGGCAGCGACCGAGAGCGCGACGGCATCGCCCTCGTGGACGCTCACGTCCTGCGGCTGCGCGACCACACGCGGAGCGTCCGCCTTCGCAAACTCGAACGTGACCTCCTGCGATGCGGTGACATCGCTCAGCGTGACCTCGTACGCCCCGCCCTTGTAATCAGAAATGTCGAGGTCAACGGTCGCATCCGAGCCGGCCTGCACGACCGTCACGCGCTCGAGGTAGCAGCCCTCGTCGGGCGTCGCCGAGAGGGTCGCGTCCCCGCCCTCAACAACCGAAACCAAAGCATTGTCGACCGAACCGTTGACTGCCTTCGCCGTCACCTTGTAGTGCTCGGGCTTCTTCTTGACCGTCAGCGTGCCGGGGTCGACCGCGACATCAAAGTTCGGATCGGCGACCGCCGCGTCGATCTGGTACTCACCCGCCGGCGATTTCTCATTCGCCGAGCAGAAATACGTAACCTTTACGTCCGACGTGTCGCAACGACTCACCAAGCTGGAGGTAAACTCGGGGTTCTTCTGACCCTCAAAGCGCTCGGCATCGTCGACCTTCACCAGCAACTGGGCAGGTGCAACGGAAACCGACAACTCGACGTCCTCGGCGGCAAGATAGTTTCGAGACGCCTTGGCATGGGCGACAACACGTGCCGTACCGGCGGCCTTCACCGTCGCGCAGCGTCCCTTAATCGAAACCGGGCTCGCATCGTCATCGGAATCAACCAGCTCAAAGCTCACGGGAGTCTGGGCAACGTTGTTAAACACAATAGGGTCGCCACCGTAAACACCCGAATAGCTCGTCGTTCCCGTAATGACCTGGCTTGCCTTTGTAATCGAAAACTCGGCGGACTTTTTACCCTGATAGTTGGGATCAGTCACTTTAACCGTGACGCGGTAGTTACCACTGTCGCACGGCTCCAGCGCCGTCGGACCATAGGACGTTCCATCTATACCGCGATAGGTAACGGAATAGGCAGACGCATCAAGGCCGGCAACCGCAACCACCGCACCGTGTCGTGCGCCATCGTATGTCACATCAGACGTCTCGATCGAAATATCGACCGGGGCCTTCTCGATCGTGAAGTCACAGGAGGCATTACCGACATATCCCTGGGCATCGAGCGTCGCCACCACACGATACGTGCCGGCATCCACCGGCGCCTGATCCGACGAGTAATGTGTGTCGCCCGTGCCAACATAGGTCAGTTTGACATCGTCCTCGCAACCCTCGGGCACGCCCAAAAGCTCCGGTGCCTGCGCCGTCGCGTTGTAGGTAAAGGTCTGGCCCTCAAATGCAAGCGGGGCTTCCTTCGCCTTCACGAGCAGCGCGAAGTGCGCATCGCACTTGTTGCCATGGTCATCGGTGCACCTAATCTTGAAGCGACGCACGCCCGTAGCCGCAGGCACGCCCGAGAGCACCAAGGCGCCCGATCCGTCATCTGCCAGCGTCAGCTGCATGCCCTCAGGAACCTCAACATCATCCAAGTTGTACGCATACGGTGCCTTGCCGCCCGTAGCGCCGGCAATATCTGCACGGTACTCATCGTGCGCGGTCGCCGCCGGCAACACGCGCCCGTTAAACACGAGCGCCTCGCGAGGCACGATGGACACCGTCGCATGCTCGGTATCCGTCTTTGTCACCGTGCCCAGGTAGCTCTGCGTAATGCGGCAGAAGTACTCGCCCTCGCTGTCGCTGCCGAGCTGCGCAATCGAGAGGGTCTCCCCGGTCTCGCCCTTCAGCGGCACCGCCTTGCCGCCATCGGCAGGCACGCGATACCACTGGTAGCTCAACTTAACGTCGGCGGCAGAACCCGAAGATACGGCGGCATGGACGCGAACATTACGCCCCGCCTCGGCAGCAACAGAAAGCTCAACCGGATCGCCCTCGTAAGCACTCGCATCCTGCGGCTGAGCGAGCACCTCCGGAGCCGCAGCCTTCGCGAATTCAAACGTGACCTGTTGCGGAGCACTCACGCCGCTCAGTGTGACCTCGTACGCCCCGCCCTGGTAGTCGGAAATATCAAGGTCATAGGCGTTGCCGGCCGAACCGTCCTCGCCAGCCTCTTCGGCAACGGTCACGCGCGTCAGGTAGCAGCCCTCATCGGGCGTCGCCGAAAGCGTCACCTTGCCGTCCGTAGCGACCGAAGCAGTCTCCGGATCGACCGATCCGTTGACCGCTCGGGCCGTCACCTTGTACTTGGGCGCCTCCGCAAAGCGTGCCTCGACGGTCATGTTGTCCTCGGGGACAAACGTCCAAACTGCATCCATGCTCAGCGGCTCATCGCCCAACGACCCGTCATCGTTGCGCGCATACCACCCATCGAACACGTAGCCCGCATCGGGAACGGCAGTCAGCGTCGTCGACTCACCGTTCTCGACCTCATTAGTCACGGCATAACCCAGAGATTCGTCCTCGGAGGAACCCTCGACGTGTCCGCCCTGACGCGAATCCACCGCTGTAACCGTCATCGACGCCCGCTCATAAACGGCCGTAAAAGTACGGTTGCCAAACACTACGCGGTTGATCACCGGCGTAAATCCCACAGGCATGCCGTTCTCGTCGACCCAGTATTTAAACTTCCAACCCTTATGCGGCACGGTAAACATAATCGCCGCGGAGTGGTAAGAGCCGCCGGTACCAAGCGCAACCATGCTAAAGCCCGCATCCTTGGGATACGTAGCGACCTGAACATCGCAGCCCGTCTCGTAGAACACGGCCGTAAGCTGCTTATTCTCCTTTGCGGTACCGATATAGAACGCGCTGTAGCTCACCGTGACGCCCGCATCGTCGACCCAATGCGAGAAGTGGTACTTCTTCCACGGGATCGCGATCGCCATAAACATGTCGCCCCTGTCGTAGGACCTGCTACCGGCAGGAATGCCGTCGACCAGAAGGGCCGTACCGCGGAAGATGGACGAGCCGGTGACGGTAATGGTCACCTGTCCATCGGATTCGAACTGCGCGTAGTACGTTATGTCCTGCGTGGCGGTCACATCGAGGGTCGTCGCGGTCTCGACAATCGAGGTGCCCTCTTTATCGGTGCTCCAGCCCACAAAGCGATAGCCCATACCGGCAACAGCGGTCAGTTCCACCTGATCGCCCACGGCAAAGCAACCGCTGCCCGTAACACGGCAGCCCCTGTTCGATGCCTTGTCCTTCGCCACGACCTCGCCCGTAACGGTCACCTCGTACGGATCGGCAAACACGGCCTGGAGCTCCAACGCATCGTCCTCGAGCCCCTCGACCATATCCTTGTCGAGCTTAACCCAGCAATGGGCGTCGCAGCTCAGCAGCGACTTATTGCCCTCGGCATCAAGGACATACCAGCCGACAAAACGTTTGGTTCCCATAGGCGTAGCATTGAGCTCGACCGTATCACCGAATTGATAGGAGCCCTCGCCGCTCAGGGTGCCCACGCCATCGTCACTTGCGCTCAAAACGACCTGATAGGACTTAGGCGTAAAGATCGCCGTATAGGTGGCGTCACCCGTGACCTTAACGGTATAGTCGGCGTTCTCGCTGACTGTCTCGCCCTTGTCGTCCGTCCAACCCGCAAACGAATACCCGGTGTTGGCGATCGCGCGAAGCGTCGCACGGTCGCCGACCTCATAGCCACCAAAGCCGTTCACGGCTCCGCCCTCGGCAGGCGAGGCAACGGTATGTACGACATACGAACCCGACGCAAAGACGGCATAGAGCGACGTGTCCTCACGCACGGTGAATCGATAGGTTTTCTTGGAGCTCACGCACGTGCCATTCTGGAACCAGCCCACAAAAGCCGTATCCTCGGCGGCAACCGCACGCACGGTTGCGACCTGTCCGGCGGCATACGACCCCGCGCCCTCGACCGTGCCCATGCTCTCCTCGCACGAGACGTCCACCGCATATTGTTTTGCCGAGAACACGGCCTGGAGCGCCGTGTCAGACGTCGGCGCCACGTGATAGGTGGTGTCGCGGCTTACCACGGCGCCCGAGGCATCGGCCCAATACTCAAACGCATAGCCCGAAAGCGCATGCGCGGTCAGCGTGGCGGCATGCCCCGCCTCAACGGTACCTGTGCCCTCGACCCAGCCGACGACGCTCGATTCGACCAGCGAACCGGTGCCGGAATCGACTACCGCCGTGGCGTCGACTTCATAGCTTTTTGCCATAAAGCGAGCGACGTGCACATGGCTGCGCTCCTGGTGGCAGGTGAACTCCGCATCGGCAGACTCAAACGTGCCGTCGGCCGTATACCAACCAGTAAAGACGTAACCGGGATTGGGCGTCGCCTTCAGGGCAACCTCCGCGCCGCGGTCGGCAAGGATTCGGCTCGCCTTGACGGTGCCGCCCTCCGCAGGATCGGCGAGGGGCACGCAGACGGTATCGATCGGCACAAAGGCCGCGGTAATGACGCAGTGCCCGGTTTTGCCGCGAGCTTTGGCAACCAACGTGGTCTCGTGCTTAAGGCTCTTCAGGCGCCCGTTGACGTACCAACCCCAGAACAAATAGCCAGGACGAGCCTTGGCCGTCAGATGAAGGGTCTCCCCCAATTTGAACTTATCGGTCGCAGGCTTCACCACGGTCCCATTGCACGTCACGGTACCGCCGAGCCATGAATCGGCCGTGACCATGACCTCGGGCTTTGAGTCGGTAAAGATCGCGGTATAGGTATCGCTCTTGGTGACCTTAACGACTAGCTCGGCAGATTCGTACTCCTTACCGGAGCCGTCCTTCCAATGGTCAAAACGATAGCCGTCGTTGGCCTTTGCCTTGAGCATCACCGTATCGCCGTATCCGCAGGTAACAGAAGACGCCCCCGGGTGGCCCTCGATCTCAACCGTACCGCGCTCCACAAAGGTCTTTTTTGCCTTCGCCGTCACGGTATACGTGTTTTCCTCAAACACCGCGCGCACGGTGCATTCCACGTCCTCGGGATAGAACTCGAGGTAGCTGGGGTCGGTGCCCAAAAGCAGGTCCGTCTTGGCGTCGTACCAGCCCTTAAAGGTAAATTGTTTGCTCGCCTCGGCCGTGAGCTCAATGCTCAGCGTGGCAGGCTCGCCCTTCATGCAATAGCCCTCGCCGTGCACCATATATTTGCCCGCCATGGCCGCGGCCGGCTCAACGACAACGTCCACCTTGCAGGCACGCGTAAACTTCGCCTGGACCACGCAGTCGGTAATGGGCTCAAAGGTATAGGAGCGATCGCTCGAAACCAGCGTCGAGGTGGCATCCGAGCCGCCGTTGCTCAGATACCAGCCGTCAAAGATATAGCCCTCGGATGGGGTGGCCTCCGCGGTCACGCGCTCGCCTTCGGGAACCTCGAGCACCATGCCAGCAGTCTCGCCGCGCTTCAGCGTAACGGTACCGCCCTCGAGCGGGTCGGCCTCGGCACGCACAGTATGCGCATCCCTGCCGTCCATTACAGCCTCGATCCGGGCATTCCCGTTAACGCGATATTCGCAAACTTCCTGCTTGTTGGCAATCGTGATGCCCTGCGCATCAGTTTCTCGCCACTCTACAAACCGGTACGTCTTCTCCGGATTGTCGGGGCGCACCTTGGGCCGCATCGTAAACGTGAGAATGTCCCCATCCTTCGCGCGAACCTTGCCATCCACAACCGGCACGCCATCGCACAGCACCTCGGCGCTGTCGAAGGGATCGGTATTCACCAGGATGGTCTTATCCGCCTTGCGGAAGCGTGCAACCAAATGGCGGTCGACCTCGGCCTTGAAGATATACGTGCGCTCGGGCGAAACCTCGAGGCCGTCCTCAAACCATCCCACAAAGGCATAGTCGGGACCCTCGCTCGCAGTGACCATAGCCTGATCGCCACGGGTGATGCTCTGCTTTACAGGGCTTGCGGTGCAGCCCGTCGAAAAATCGGCCTGAATGCCATCGGCTTCGGCAACCGCCGTAATCTCGACTTTTTTCTCGAAAACGGCCGTCATTTTTACGACCTCGGGCGTCAGGTCCGTGATCGTCATCGTCTTGAGAGGAGATGTCGAGACCTCGACACCGTTCTCTTTCCAACATACGAAGCGATAGCCGGGATTTGCGACAGCCTCGAGCGTGGCGACCGTCCCCTCATAGTGGATACCGCCTCCGGTAACGACGCCGCCCACCTCGGGCTGCGCGGTGGCAATTATTTCAATCTTATGGTCGCCATGAGGCTTGGGCTTCTTGTGGTCGTCGATGATGTCCTTAATCTCCTTGAGCACCTTGGTGCCCACAGCGGCAACATCCTCGATGTTATCGGCCATACCGATCTCAATCACTGCATCGGCCGCGATGGGGTCGACGATCTCGCCCAAGCCATACATGGTAGCGAGAACGGCCGCAGCCGTAATCGCGGCGATGAGCGCGGCCTTAAGCGCCGCGAGTGACTCGTCGGGGTCAGTCGCCTCACGGAAATGTGCGGTGTACTGCACATCCCCCTCGAGCACAAACGTGTAGGACGGACCATCGTCGCCGGTAAAGACAACGTTGCCGAGGGCATCGGTCGCGTAGTCAAAAACATAGCCAGGCATTGGCACCGCCACGACCGTTACGCGCGACCCGATACCGTACAGACCGGTAGAGAGGAACTGTCCGAGCGGCTGCCCGTTCTCATCGACCCCGTCCACACTCAGCACAACGCTCGCCTGCGGAGCGCAGTAGCGCGGAGTGATCTCGATCCTAGCGTCAGTCTTGTCCTCGGACACAATCGCATCTGCCTTGTCCACCGTATAAGTAAAGTCGAGCTGATCGCTCACGGCATACGCATCATCGCCCTCGCCCAGATACCAGCCCAGGAAGAGAGCGTTATCCGTGGCGGCGGAAAGCTCAACCGTCTCGCCGGCATTGCGATAGCAGTTTTGCGCGGTAACGCTCAGGTGCGCAAAGTCCTGCGACGAGTCGGTCGCCTGCGCATCGTTGGCATGCACCGCATAGTCCTTGAGCTTAAAGCGAGCCTCCAGGGACAGGTCCTTATCTGGCGTAAACGTGCAAACCGCTTCCTTGGAGATGTACTTGCCGGACTCGGTGTCATACCAGCCCTTAAACGTGATGTTGTCATTGAGCATCCCCAAAGCACCGGCATCGAGCGTGACCTCGGCGCCTGCATCGATCGTCATCGTGCCGGAAACATCGGGAAGCTCAACGCCGTCCATCAGCTTGCGTTCGCCTTTATCGATCGTTTGGGCATAGGAGATCTGGAACGATGTCGGCGTGGGTTTCTTAAGCTGTAGCGTGCCCTTGGTCTGGGTTTCAAAATGCGAATAGCCGTCGTCATATACAAGCTTTACGGGCTGTCCGTCCATCGACTCATCGAAGACGTCACCGTCGCAGGGAGTCGCCGTAAGGTACTCACCCAGTTCTTCCTTTATGAGCGCCTCGTAGTCCCAAATCGATACCGAATGCGGGTAATCGAGCTCGACGCTCATGCCCTCGAGCGAAATGGTGTCCCCCGGCTCATAGGTCATGTTGTTGGGGTCGCATGAGATCTCAACGTTCTCGAGCACCTTGCCCACCGGGACGGGCAGGCAGCCGTTGCACCTCTCCCAAACAGCCTTGGGCTCTCCCTTGCTGTACTTTGGAATCATCTTTGCGGGGACCATGACGGTCATGTTGTATTTGGGGAACGTGTCGGTGTTAATGAGCACCGCATGGTTGCACCCAAAGAACACGGTCTCGAGATTGGTACTGCCAAACGCCTTTTCCGGCAACTCCTCGATCTTGGAGTTATATGGCAGCGTCAGCCCGCCGCTCAAGTCGGTGCCGTAGAAGCAGGTGTGGCCAAGCGTTTCGACCGTTGTGTTGCTCTCGAGCCCTGTGGTAGCAAGGTTCGAGCAGAACCTGAACGCGCAAACGCCAATCGATGTAATGGAGGCATTCTTGTCCAGGCCGGTATCGGTCAGAGCCTTGCAGCCTTCGTAGGCTCTGTCGGGAATCGATGTGAGGCCGACAACCTTGTCGAGCCCCGTGGACACCAGCCCACTGCCGGCAAACGCGGCATAGCCCATCGAGCCAATGGTAGTAGTCTCGCTGATGTTCAGGCTCGCAAGCGACTTGCAGCCATAGAATGCCTCTTTCCCGATGGTGCCGATGGTCATACCGAAAAGGCTGATATCGGTGAGATTCGGGCAGTTATAGAAGGCGTGCAATCCGATTTTGGAAATGGAAGTGTTCTCAAAGCGCACTGAACGCAGATTGGTAGAGTCGGCACAGAGCTGTGCGTCGACTTCATCCACCCCGTAATCGACAATCAAATTCGTTACCATTCGACCGTCGACGGAGTTCTCGCGCGGGCTGTTCTCATCGATTTCTACTGTAAGATTTCCGTTTGCGTCGCACGGATACAGATAGTAGTTGGGCATGAGCTTGGCATACTCGTAGGCCGCCTGCTGCAGGTTGCCCTTGCTGTACGCGACAAGGCGCGTGTAGCCATCGTCGTACACGAGCTGTATAGGTTCTCCGTCCATCGACTCGTCGAAGACATCACCATCGCAGGGGGTCGCCGTAAGGTATTCGCCGAGTTCGTCCTTTATGAGCGCTTCGTAGTCGCTATCCATCGTCGAATGAGGATATTGAAACGTGACGCTCATGCCCTCGAGCGAAATGGTGTCACCCTGCTGATAGGCCATCTTGTCGGGATCGCGCGAGATCTTTATCTTTTGGAGTACCTTACCCACGGGGACGGGCAGGCTGCCATTGCAACTCTCCCAAACCTCTTTGGGGCGACCGCTTGCGTATTGCGAAACCATCTTGGCAGGGACCATGACAGTCATGTTTTGCTTGGGGAACGTGGTGGAATTAATGAGTACAACATGGTCGCACCCAAGGTACACGGTTTCGAGCTTAGAGCCATAGAACGCACGGCTCGGCAGTTCCTCGATTTTGGAATAAAGGGGCAGCGTCAGCCCGCCGCTCATATTGGTCCCGGAAAAACAACCTTCGCGGAGCGTCTTGATCGTCGTATTGTTCTCGAGTCCCGTCGTCGCAAGGCGAGAGCAGTTTTTGAACGCATTAACGCCGATTGATGTGATAGATGTGTTCCCTCCCAGACCGGTATCGGTCAGAGCGCTGCAGCCATTATAAGCGTTCTCAGGAATCGAACTGAGACCAACGACCTTGTCGAGACCCGTAGATCGCAGCCCGCTCCAGGCAAACGCGGCATCGCCCATAGAGCCGATGGTAGCAACGTCATTAATGTTCAGGCTCGTAAGCGATCCGCACCCAGAAAACGCCTCTGTTCCGATGCCCCCAATGGTCATGCCGGAAAAACTGATATCGGCGAGATTCGAGCAACCAGAAAAGGCGTGTAGTCCAATTGAAGAAATAGAGCTGTTCTCAAAACGTACCGAGCGCAGACTGGAGGAGTACTCACAAATATATCCGGGGACCCCATCCACTCCGTAATCAACGATCAGGTTGGTCACCAATTTACCATCGACAGAGTTCTCATACGGGTCGTTTCCATCGATCTCTACCGTAACGTTTCCGCTTGCATCACACGGATACACATAGCCGTTCGGCATAAGCTTGGCATACTCATAGACCGTTGGGTCCTCATACACGAGGGAATCGACTTCGCTGTCATCGGACGAGGGTTCCGCCGTAGCAGCCAAGCTCTTTGCAGCATCGGAGTTGGTCGCGGAGCTCGAAAGGTCTTGGGCCAAGCTCGACGTGGAAGTGCTGGTATCCGAGCTGGACGATTCGTCCTGAGCGTTATTCGTTTGGTCGGAAGTTGTGGATGAGCTGCCCTCGCTCGAAGACGACGCGTTATCGACCGCATCGACATCAGCGTCAGAGCTCGAGTCGGTCTTTTGGGCCTCGCTCTCGACGGCGACCGCCCCGGCATCATCGGCATAGGCCGCGCGGGGCGCAAGGGGTATCGAGGTCACGACCATCGCAACCGAAAGATAGACAACCAAAAACCTATAGAGGGCAGCAGTGATCCTGTTCATAGGAACCTTCCCGCAATTCGCAAAGATACAGAGTCCCAGTGTGGGCCATCATTTCACATTACCCTGTATAAGCGACAATGCGGGAAGGTAGCGTAAACGGTTTATCTAAGGGCGCAAAAGGTTGGTCTAATCGCAGCTCAAATCGCGCAGAGCCTCAATCGCCATGTTGACTTCCTCGGCCGTGTTGAAGTAACCAAACGAGAACCGAACCACGCCCTGGCGCTCGGTTCCCAACGCACGGTGCATGAGCGGAGCGCAATGGGCGCCGGGGCGCGTCGCAATCCCCCACCCTTGCATGAGCGCGTCCGAGATCTCGGCAGAGTCGATATCACCCACGTTGAGCGACACGATCGCAGAGTGCGCCGGCTGGTCAAAGGCACCGTAGAGCTTAATCCCCGGAATCTCGCACACACCGGCAAGGAAGCGATCGGCGAGCGCACGCTCGTGGGCAGCAATCGCCTCGACCCCACCCTGGGCCTCGATAAAGTCGAGGCCGGCAGAAAGGCCCGCGATGCCGTGGCCGTTGAGCGTGCCCGCCTCAAGGCGCGTGGGCCACTCAAGCGGCTGCAGCGCATCGAAACTGTGCACGCCCGTGCCGCCCATGGCCCACGGCGCCACGTCAATGCCCTCCGCCACGGCCAGCCCGCCGGTGCCTTGGGGTCCCATGAGCCCCTTGTGGCCGGTAAAGCACACGACGTCGAGCCCCATGGCCTGCATATCGATATGCGCCGTGCCGGCAGACTGCGAGGCATCGACAATTACCAGCGCGCCGGCCGCATGGGCCATGGCGGCCACACGTGCAACGTCGACCGCATTGCCGGTCACATTGGAGGCATGCGTCACCACCACGGCGCGCGTACCCGGCGTGACCAGCTGCTCGAGCTCGTCATAGTCGAGCACGCCGTTCGCGTCACAGCCCGCATGCTCAACGGTCACACCCTGCTCCACCGCCAGGCGGTTAAGCGGACGCAGCACGGAGTTGTGCTCGAGCACCGTCGTGACCACACGGTCGCCGGGGCGCACCACGCCATTGATGACGGTGTTGAGCGCCGCGGTGGAGTTGGGCGTAAAGCACACATGGTCCGCCCTCGGGCAACCTAAAAGGCGCGCGAGCTTGGCACGGCAACCGTGAATCGTACGAGCGGCATCGAGGGCACCCGACGTGGCGCCGCGCCCGGCATTGCCGAGCGAGCACATCGCCTGCGTCACGGCATCGATGACCGTCTGCGGCTTGTGCATGGTCGTCGCCGCGTTATCCAGGTAGATCATCGCACGACCTCCCACATATCAATCACGGTATAGCCCTCGGTGGGAACGCCCGCCGCGGCGAGTTCGCCGCGCAGCAGCTCCTCATCGGCAGGCAACGCCTTCCACGCCAGACCACAGCCGGCAGCGACCTCCCCGGGCACGGGAATCGTTCGCCCGGGAAGGCCGCGCTCGATGCACAGGGACTCGCAGCCCATGGCGGCCGCCGTGGTGGGAAACGTGATGACAAGCGCCGGGCGCTTCTCCCTCATGGCAACTCCAACCAATACGCTACGGGCGCACGACGCGCACGGCCTGCTCCATCTTCTCCACGATCACGTACATGTTGGTGACCTCGCCCACCGCAAGCTGGTCTTTAATGCCATAGTGGTCGAGGCAGGTACCACAGGTGAGAATCTCGACACCCTGCTCGGCCAGGCCCTTCAGGTCGTCGAGCACCGGCGAGCCCTCAACGGTGAGCTTGGCGCCGCCGTTGTAGAACAGCATGGTCGCGGGCAGCTCCTCCTGCTGCGTCACGGCAAAGATAAACGCTTTCATGAGCTTGTGGCCCAGCTCGTCGTCGCCACGGCCCATGCAGTCGGTGTAGACGGAAATGACGAGCCTGCCCTTGCCGGCGCTGGCATCACAGAAGGCAGCGCCATCCTGCTCGGGATCGGCCATGGCAATGGCGCCAGAGGTCGCCACGGTCACGTGCCACTCGGCGTCAGAAACCTTCTTGACCGAGGCCGTGCAGCCTTTCTCCTGCGCCATCTTGGAGATGTTCTTGACGGCGGTCTCGTTGTCGACCGAGGTCACGACGGCGCCCTCGCCATCGAGCTGCTTCAGAGCTTTGAGCGTCTTGACGACGGGCAGCGGGCAGGCATCGCCCATGGCATTGACTTCAATCTTGGTAGACATAGCAAATTCCTTTCGAAAGAGCCGTTCTAGAGAACGGCAAACAGTTACATAAACGTGCGGGCTAGCGAACAACGCGGACGGCAGGACCGCCCGGCTCCGCCTCGCACACGCGCCCGACAACGGCCGCGATGCGCCCCTCGGCATGCAAGCGACGCGCAAGCCCATCCACATCGGCAGCAGGCGCCGCGATGAGCAAACCGCCCGAGGTCTGCGGATCGTACAGCGCATCCAACATGCCCGGCTCCAGGTCCTCGTCGGCAGTCACGCGCGGGCCAAAGAAGTCCTGGTTGCGGTAGGAGCCAGCGGGGATAATGCCCAGACGCGCCATGTCGAGCACCTGGTCAAAGAGAGGCACCGCCCCCGACGCAAGCTCAATCTGCACGCCCGAGCCCTCGGCCATCTCGCACGCATGCCCAATCAGGCCAAAGCCCGTAATGTCGGTGCAGCCGTGAAGTTCGAGCCCCTCGGCCAAACGGATCGGGGCCTCGTTGAGGGTACACATCGAGTCAAACATGGCTGCGGCCTCGTCCTGCTCGATGAGCTCGCCCTTAATGGCCGTGGTGATGATGCCCGAGCCGATCGCCTTGGTCAGCAGCAGAACATCGCCCACGCGTGCGCCGCTGTTGGCGAGCATGTGGTCGAGTGGCACAAAACCGCTCACGGACAGACCGTACTTGGGCTCGTCGTCGTTGATGGTGTGGCCGCCCGCGATGGAGCAACCCGCCTCGACGCACTTATCGGCGCCGCCCGCCAGAATCTGACCGGCAACCTCAACGCCCAGGCAACTGGGTATGCAAAGCAGGTTCATGGCATGGCTCGGCCGCCCGCCCATGGCGTAGATGTCCGACAGCGAGTTGGCCGCAGCAATCTGGCCAAACAGAAACGGGTCGTCGACCATCGGTGGGAAGAAGTCGATGGACTGCACGAGCCCCAGGTTCTCCCCTACGCGGAAGACGCTCGCATCGTCGGAGGTATCGAACCCCACGAGCAAGTTGTCGTTATGCACATTTGGCAAGTCGCCCAAGACCTGGGCGAGGGCTCCAGGAGCCAACTTAGCGGCTCAACCGCTCGCGGCAGTCATAGACGTGAGCTTAATCTGATCGTCAGCCATCGATACCTCCTCTCATCGGTCAATCATTTCCTCCCAGTATACGCATGAATGCAGGCCCACGGCCGATGCATTAATCGAGCGCCTGTGCGCGAATCGCCGCGCCGATGGCACCGGCAAAGCGGGCCTGGGGCGAGGTGGTCACCGGCGACCCCAGCAGCTCGCCCAACCGCTCCACAACGTAGGCGTTCTCGCACAGACCACCGGTCAGATAGTACGGGGCGCCCGCCGCCTGCCCGGCCATAGTGGCCACGCGCGACACGACACTCTCGATCACGCCACGCGCAATGTTCTCGCGCGGCTCACCGCGACCGATCAGGCTGATAACCTCGCTTTCGGCAAACACCGTGCACATGCTGCTGATCTTGGTGGGTTCGCCGGAACGCGCCAGGTCGGCCATCTGCTGCTGGGAAATGCCTAGGCGGTCGGCCATGATCTCCAAAAAGCGCCCCGTGCCGGCAGCGCACTTGTCGTTCATGGCGAACTTGGCCACGCGGCCACTTTTAAGCTGAATGACCTTGGTATCCTGGCCGCCCACGTCAATCACCGTGCCGTGATCGCCAAACAGGCGCACGGCACCGGTGCCGTGGCAGGTGATCTCGGTCACGACCTTGTGCGCATAGGGCACGGCAACACGGCCGTAGCCAGTCGCGACCACGCGAACATCGTCGCCTGTCACGTCATAGCCGGCTGCAGCGAGCTCAACGCGGAGGCGCTCGGCCGCATCGACCGAGGAGAACCCGGTTGGCTGCACGCACATCCACGCCACCGAACCCTCCCCGTCGACCACAGCAGCCTTAGCCGCCGTAGACCCGATATCGATCCCGATCCCTATCATGGCTCTCTCCCAATCAGCAAGAAAATCAAACGATCAGACACTGCTGCAACAACGGCCCTCTGGCGTCTGAGGTGCCCGAGATTCCGAGCGACAAGCCCGACGAAGCGTACTCAAGGTACGCGAGGAGGGTTGGAGCCGGAAGGTCGGTTGCCTCAGACGTCAGAGGGTTTCGATAAAGGCGGCGATGCGCGTCTCGATCTGGCCCATGTCGCCATTGCTGTAGTCGGTCTCGATCTTCATATACGGAATACCCGCACCCTCGACAGCCTCCTGCATGCGCGCACTCTCCACGTTAAAGGTGTGGCAGGCCTGCAGCACGCTCTCCACCACGCCATCGACGTGGTACTTCTCGCACATGGCCAGCGTGTTCTCCATGCGGCCGTCATTGGGCGTCATGACCGAGCAGTTGATATCCAGGTAGCGGTCGGCGATGGCGCGCAGGATGTCGGGAGTCTCCGGATCGATCATCATGGCCGCCGTGCGCTCACCCGAGCAGTCGTCCATGCACACGACCACGCCGCCGTTGGACTCGATGGTGCGACCGATCTTGTTGATCACGCCGCCCACCGGGCAACCGGTGATCAGAATGCGCTTGGCATCCGCCGCAACCGGGCGCTCGCCCGCGTCGTAGGCCTCTCGCAGCTTGGCAACCTTTTGCTCCAGCTGCTGCGTATAGGCCTCGATATCAAAGCTGAACGTACCGGCAAACATGGTGCTCATCAGGTCGACGCCGCTCATGGCCGCCGGCTGGTTAGCCTGCAGCGCAAACATCTCAAGCTGGGCCGCACGCAGGCGATTGCGACGACGGACAGCGGCGCGCAGGTCGTCATCGGTGATCGTAATACCGTAGAAGTTCTCGAGCTCCTCCTTGAGCAGGCGGCACTCCTCGTACCAGCCCTCACGCTCATAGGCACGATCGCGGCTCTGCGGAAGATGCAGAATGTGCGTGCGCTTGAGTTCGTTGAGCAGTTCGTACATCTTCTTCTTGCCGTCGCAGGTGGTCTCGCCGATGATCATGTCGCTAAAGTACGTAAACGGGCACTTTTGCGAGTAGGCAAAGCCATACGTCGACTTGATGAGCGGGCAGAGGTTTGCCGGCAGCACCTTCTCGGCCTCGGGAATCACCTCATCGGACGTACCGCACAGAGCGACACTTGCGGCCCCCGCGGCATCGATAATCTCGAGCGGCGTATAGCTGCACAAGAAGCCGACCAGGCGATTACCCGCCTGCTTATAATCCTTCACGCGAATAAACGCCGCCTTGCGCTGCTCGTTGAACTCCTCAAACGTGCGCGGCAACGGCTGCCCCTCGATATCGGCCATAGTAGATCCCCTCTCTTGTACCGATGTACCTTCCATTAAACAACGAACCCCCGCAATACCAAAAAGGAATCGCTCCTTTAGGGAATCGCGTCGATAAGCGCCTGTGTATACGGATCGCTCGGATGCGCGATCACGTCCTCGGCAGCGCCCTCCTCAACAAGGCGGCCGTGATAGAGCACGCCGATCCGGTCGGACATATGCCGCACCACACGCATATCGTGCGAGATAAACAGCAAGGCCACGCCCGTTGTGCGTTGCAGCTCCCGAAGCAAGTTGAGCACCTGGGCTTGCACAGACACGTCGAGCGCCGAGACCGGCTCATCGCACACCACGAGGCGCGGCTCGCAAATGAGCGCGCGTGCCAGATTAAGTCGCTGGCGCTGTCCGCCCGAAAGATCGTGCGGATAGCGGTCGTAGTGCTCGGGCAGCAAACCCACCGACGCCAGAGCCGAAAGCGCACGCTCGTGGCGCTCGTCCGCATCGCGCACGCCGGCGATAATCAGCGACTCCTCCAAAATGCGACCGACACGGTTGCGTGGGTCAAACGCGGTGGAGCTGTCCTGAAACACGAGTTGGATCTCACGGCGATATGGTTTGCGCTCGCGCTCCGACATAGCAGCCAAGTCATGGCCGCGATAGATAATCGAACCGGAATCCGCGTGCTCAAGCCCACAGATCAGACGCCCGGTCGTCGACTTGCCCGATCCAGATTCGCCGACCAAGCCATAGACCTCGCCCGGCGCAATCTCAAACGAAAGGTCGTCCACAGCGGTAAACACCTGGCGCTTAAAGCCCGAACCCGACATGGGATAGGTTTTGGTCAGGTGCGAGACCTTAAGCAGGGCTTCGCTATTTGCAGCCATGGCACTCCCCCTCCTCGACAAGCCAACACTTCGATCGGTCGCACGCGCTCGCGGCAAAGAGCGGCGGCTCCTGCGCGCGACAACGCTCCTCGGCGCGCGCGCAACGAGGCGCAAAGCGGCAGCCGCAGGGTATTGCCGTGAGCGGCGGCACCGTACCCGGAATATTCGCCAGCGTATCGACCCGCTCACCCTCAAGCGGCGGGATGCTCGCGATGAGCCCCTGGGCATACGGGTGGCTCGGACGCTCCATAAGGCCGCAGGCATCGATCTCTTCTACGATCTGGCCCAAGTACATGACGTGCACGCGCGAGCAAATGCTCGTGACAACGCCCAGGTCATGGCTGATAAACAGCACCGCCATGTTCTCGGTGCGGTTGAGGTCGCGCAGCAAATCCAAAATCTGCTTTTGCGTCGTCGTGTCGAGCGCCGTGGTGGGCTCATCGGCAATGAGCAGCCGCGGATGGCCGGCAAGCGCCATGGCTATCATCACGCGCTGGCGCATACCGCCGCTAAAATCGCTCGGATACATATCAAAGCGAGCACCGGCGTCGCGGATCCCCACGCGCTCCAAAAGCGACAGGGCCTCGGCGCGGGCGTCGCGACGGCTCACCTTGCGATGGGCGCGCACCGCCTCGACCACCTGCGCCCCCACCGTCATGACGGGATTGAGCGAGCTCAAGGGGTCCTGGAATATCATGGCGATATCGCAGCCGCGCACCTCGCGCATGGTTTTGAGCGGACGCGCCAGCAGGTCCTCGCCATCAAACACAATCTGGCCCTCGTAGGCCATCTTCTGCTCATGCTCCAGCAGGCGCATGACACTTTGTGCAAAGACCGACTTACCGCAGCCGGACTCGCCGACGACGCCCACGATCTCGCCGGCATCGATATGCAAATTGAGCTTGTTAACCGCCTCGAGCGCGCGCCCATCGCGTCCCACAAACGAAATGCAGAGGCCGCGCACGTCCAAAAGATGCTGAGCCATGGGCTAGTCCTCCTTTGTCTTGGGATCGAGGGCGTCACGCAGGCCATCGCCGGCCAGGTTGAGCGAAAGCACGCTTGCGATAATGGCCGCCGCCGGGAAGAAGATCATCCACCAGGCCTTGCGAATCACATTTTTGCCTGCCTGTAGGATGTTGCCCCAGCTGGCATCGGGCGCCTTGATGCCCAATCCCAAAAAGGAGAGCGCCGCTTCGGAAAGCACGGCCTCGGCAAAGATAAAGGTGGCCTGCACCAAAAACGGAGCCATCACGTTGGGCACGATATGCAGCCACACGATACGAGCGGTCGATGCACCCTGCACGCGCAGGGCCTCCACGAAGGGCTCCTCCTTAACCACCATGGCGCGTGAACGAACGATGCGCGCCATGCTGGGCGTGTATACGATCGTGAGCGCGATGATGACGTTCCACACGCTCGCTCCCATCATCGCCATCAACGCGATGGCCAGCAGCACGCCCGGAATGGACATCAGGCCGTCGCAGATACGCATGAGCACGTGATCGAGCTTCTCGTTGTAGCACGCGTAGGCACCGATAACCAGACCGAGCGCACTCGTCGCAAGTGTGACGGCCACGCCGACGCCAAGCGACACGCGCGCGCCGGCAATTACGCGTGCAAGCAAATCACGGCCAAAATCATCGCAGCCAAAGGGGTGCGCAGGCGAAGGTGCAGACAGTCGCAGCGCCATCTCCTGCGTATTGGGGTCGACCGTCCACACCAAAGGGCCGACGAGCGCGACAAGCATGATGGCCAAAAAGATGCAGCCGCCGACTACAAACCCCTTATTGGCAAGGGCCTTCTTAAAGCTTGTCATTACGCATCGCCCCATTTTCGGACACGCGGGTCAAACGCGCCGTAAGCCAAATCGACCAATAGGTTAATCACCGAGTTCAGCAGGGCGATGACCAGCAGCACGCCTTGGATAACGGGATAGTCGCGCCGCTCGATGGAGCTCGTGACCAGCTGGCCCAGACCGGGGATGTTAAAGATAGCCTCGGTCACCACCGCACCCGTAATCAGGGCGCCAAAGGAATAGCCGACCGAGGTGAGGATCGGCAACGCGGCGTTGCGCAGGGCATGGGACAGCACTACACGCACCTCGGAGACGCCCTTGGCGCGCGCCGTCTTGACGCAGTCGAGCTGCATGGCCTCGATCACGCTCGCGCGCGTCATGCGCATGAGCAGCGCGGCCTGCACGCATCCCAGCGATATGGCCGGCAGTGCCAGATAGCGCAGGTGCACAAACCAGCCTTTCGAGAGCGGCACATAGCCGGCCACCGGAAGCACACGCAGCGTGACGGCGAACAGCCACATAAGCATCAGCGCCATCAAAAAGCCAGGTATTGCCACGCCCAAAAGTGCTACGACGCGCAAGACCGCATCGGTACGCGACCCGTGCTTAAGGGCGGCAATGACGCCGCAGGGCAGCGCGATAAGCAGTGCGATAAGCTGTGCCAGAATCGCCAGCGACAGCGTAGGTCCAAAATGCTCGGCAATCGCCTGCGTGACAGGCTGATGCATAAAATACGAATCGCCCAGATCCCCGGTCAGCACACCGCCCATCCACTCAAGGTAGCGTTGCGGCAGCGGCTCGTTAAGCCCCAGGCTTTCATTGACGCGCTCGATCTGGTCGGCCGAGGCCTCCATGCCGAGCATCGAAGAAGCGGGGTCGCCCGGCGTAAGATAGATAATCAAAAACACGACGACCGAGATGATGAGCATCACCGGGATCATCGCGCCGATACGTTTGAGCGTGTACTTTAACATGCGAGGTTTCTATATCCCCTCTGAACGCGGACAGACCGCGGCGGCCGAGGGGTCAAGCCCCTACGGTCGCCGCTCCATCGATACCTATTACTCCGGGCGCTTGGCATTCCAAACGATGGCGCCGTCGAGCAGCTCAAAGCCCTCGACATCGGCCTGCGTGCCGGTGATGGCCACGTAATGGCACAGTGGCTCGATTACCGCGATCTCGTACAGGCGCTCCTGGCACTCGGCCCACTTCTTGGTTGCGGCCTTCTGGTCCTCGGCCGTACGGGTCTCGGCAACCAGCGAAAGTGCCTTCTCGTCCGAAAGGCCGTAGAAGCCTTTAGAGACGGAGAGCGACTGCGCCGGAATCGGCTTGTAGTTCGTCGATGCCACAAACAGATCCCACTGGTCCGGCTTGCTGGAGCGAATATCCATAAAGGTCGCGAACTCATAGCTCTCGACCTCGGCGGTAAAGCCGGCCTTCTCGAGCTGCTCCTGCAGCGCAACGGTGGCGTTGTACATATCCTTGTAGTCGGGCGTGGTGAGCAGCCTCACCGTCTCGCCGGCATAGGAGGTCTTGGCGAGTGCCTTCTTGGCCGCCTTGGGGTCGGCCTCGTTAAAGTATTTTTTGCCGGCATCGGTCGCCCACTGGTCGTTTTCGGGGTTGCCCAGGTTGGGATCGATCGTAAAGAGCTCTTCCTCGCCATAGGCAGCCAGAGCGGCAGCCTTGCAGTCGATCGCCATAAAAGCGCACTTGCGGATAGCCTCGTCGGCAAAAATGCCTTCGTTCATGTTAAAGAACGCGGTGAGGACACCCGCGGTATGCGTGTACAGCTTCACGTCATCATTGCCATCGAAGTCATGGAAATTCTCGGTGGGAATCTCGCCGGCGATATCGTATTCGCCGGTCTCGAAACCGCTCACGCGCGTGGAGCCCTCCGTGACAAACTGATAGAAAATATCCTTCGTAGGTGCGGAGACCTTGCCGGTGTAGCCCGACGCCTTGCCCTCAGCAGCCTGATAATCGTCGTTACGTGTCAGATGAATGTACTGATCCTGCTTCCACTCCACAAGCTTATAGGCACCGGTACCGATATAGTCGGCGATGCCCGTGTCGCCCGCGGCGTCGATAACCTCGGAGGGAACGATCGCGGGATATTGGGAGTGGTTGCCCAGAATCGTGAGGAAATCCGTAGCGGGCGCGGTGAGTGTGCAGGTCACCTCGTGGTCGCCGGACTTGGCAAACTGGGCACCGGGGAGCAGGCTCGCCGCGCGATCGTTGACCGTAAGCCAGCGGTTCATCGAGGCCACGACGTCATCGGGGCCAAACTCCTTGCCGTTGTGGAACGTAATGCCCTCGCGCAGCTCGATGGTATAGGCCAAGCCGTCGTCAGAGACCTTGTAGCTCTTGGCCAGGACGGGCTGGGGCTCATACTTGGAATCCAGGCCAAAAAGCGGCTCCATGATATTGCAGGCGATATCAACGGTCACGAGCGAGGAGGTGGTGTGGGGGTCGAGGCCATCGGGGCTGGCAGGCAGAGCAACCTGAAGCTCATCACGATAATCCACATCGCCCGAAGCCGAGCCGGCAGCGCTGCCGGAATCGCTGTTAGAGCCGCCGCAGCCCGCTAGGCCAAGACCGGCCAGCACAGAAAGCGTGCCAAAACCGGTTACAAAGCTGCGACGAGACATGCCCGCCTGGGTAAAGACGTTGTTCATAAAAATCCTCTCATCATTGAACAACCGGACAGATATATGCAAAGCCAGGCAACACCTTGCGGTGCATCGGGGTGCCACCGGCAAAAGCAACGAATGGGCAAATATCATCCCCACGGCTTCCCCAGGCACCCGATCTTGCCGTTCAAACCGTCGCTCGCGCACAAAGTACGCGGCGCTTCTCTTTCACGGCAACCTCGGGCACCTTGGAAACCCGTTTACCTTATTGGACTAGACCTAAATGGTCTCCAGGAAAGCTTCGATCCTAGTTTGGAGTTGGCCTGCGTCCTCGCCGGCGTAGTCGGTCGTGATGTGCATAAAGGGAATACCGGCCTCTTCGGCGGCCTTCTCCACGGCGAAGGACTCCATCTCGTAGAGCGTGCAGAACTGCAGGGCCACGTCGACGATGCCGTCGGCATGCAGGTCGCGCGCCATCTGGACGATGTCCTTCATACGCTGGTCGTTGGGAGTAAAGACGGCGCAGTTGATCTTAAAGTAGCGCTCGGCGATGGCGTCGAGCATCTCGTCGACCGTCTCGCCGGACTCGTCGACCAGGTCCTTGTAGTAGCGCGAGCCCGTGCAGGACTCCTCGCCCACCACGATGCCGCCAGCCTTCTCGATCAGGTTGAACAGCTTCCAGTTGGGCACGGCCATGGGCGTGCCGGTGTACAGGATGCGCTTGGTGCCCTTGGGTGCCACGCCCTCACCATTGGCGGCGCGCTCCTCGCACTCGGCAGCCATGTCGTTGATGGCGCCGGTCAGGCGCGGCGTGTCGTCCATAAAGGCAGCCTGCACGGTCAGCAGGCTATCGAGGCCGCTGATGGGCGCCGGGTCGGCAGCACGGGTCGCAGCCAGACGCTGCAGGGCGCGGCGCTTCTCGTTAACGGCGTGGATGGCAGCCTTCAGGCGCTCGGGCGTGATCTTGACGCCGCACTCTTCCTCGATCTTGGCAGCGAGCTTTTTGACCTCGGCCTTCCAGGTCACGAGCGTCGACTCGTCGTGCACGTTGGGGATATCCATGACGTACATGTTCTTTTGCGTGGCAAAGAACTCATAGGCCTTCTTCTTGCCGTCGCAAGTGTTCTCGCCGACTACCAGGTCGCTCGACTCGATGTAGGGGCAGACCTCGCCCAGCTTAAAGCCAGCAAAGCTCTTGATGAGCGGACAGGTGTTTCGCGGCAGATGCTCCTCGACCTTATCCGTTGCCCAATCGGCGCCAGAGCACAGGCCCACGGGAATGCCGTCGCAGGCAAGCACGATCTCCTCGGGCACGTAGACGCAGAACGAGCCGACGATCTTGGTGGCCTCGCCGGCCTCCTTCTTGTCGAGCATCTCCTTAATACGGCCGCTATGAATGTTGGTGGCAACAAAATCCAGGTAGGAAGTGGACTTGGGGCGATTGTTCTGCGTCAAGAACATATCCCCGTACATCTGGCCCACGGCACCCAGCAGCATGTCGTGGTCGGCAAGATTCATGCCGAGGCTCTCCCACATCGGATGGAAATCAAATTCTTCAGCCATGACGGTTCCCCTCTCGAACCAAAAATGAATAGCTACGGTATTGCTGCACGGTGGGTGGCGAAAACCCAGCCGTGCTTAAACCCGGAATTTTGGGGAACCTGCTTTGCGGTTGATGATTTAGTTGTGCGTCGTCTCTCCCGGAGCCGTGAACATACCTGCTCATATGCGGCTCCGAGCCATATAGAGGGCGCGCGCGGCAACGCGACGCGAATATGTCTTCTGCGGCATCGGCGCGCCCTCCTTTTCTCGTCGAGGTAACTATATCAACGGTCGTCGTCCAGACGAATACCGCCGACACGCGTACGACAGCATCGGGATGCGAGTATCTCGCTGGCTGATAAATAATTATCAGATTAATAAGGTTTTGTCATCCCCGATTCGGCGAATGGCGACCCGTAAGCATGCCGGACGGCCAAGGAACCAATCCCCCGACCGTACCGCACACCGCGCTATCGGCAAACCAGATGGATTCTGCTCGCATCAAAATGCATGCGCAGGGTCTCCCCCGCCTGCGGCAACTCCTCGACAGGCACACTCACCTTGTTGACCTTCCACTGCAGGCGCGTCGGTGCGTCGGCACGTGGCACATCCAGCAGCACCAAGCGCTCAAAACGCGAATCGCTCACGCGGGCCACGTGCAGGTCGTAGCTGTTGCGACCACGCTCGGCACGGTTGTCCACATGGAAGTAGCTCGCGCGGATGCCCAGGTACGCCACGTTGTCGGGCACCTCGCGGCCCACATTGAAGGTCATGCCCCAGTCCAGGGCTTCAACTTCCTGAGGCCCGATCTTGCGCGCACGGCTCGTGTTCTTGCAGCCCGTCAGGCGCAGCGCGGCCAAGGTTTGCGGCCGGCGGACCACGTCCTCGACGGAACCGATCTCCTCCACATGCCCGTTGTGCATCACACAGATGCGCTCGCACAGACGGCACGCCTCATCGATATCGTGGCTCACGTACAGCACGGTGCGGTTGCAGACATCGAACAGGTCGAGCATGTTTTGCTCAAGCGCGCTCTTGAGATACGCATCGAGTGCGCTCATGGGCTCGTCGAACATGAAGATGCCCGGGTGCGCCGCCACCATGCGGGCAAGCGCCACACGCTGCTGCTGTCCGCCCGAGAGTCGTGCGGGATAGCGATCGGCAAAGTCTGCCAGGCCAAAGATGCCCAGATAGCGCTCGGCAAGCTGCCTGCGCGACGCAGCGTCACCCGCATCCTCAACGCCGGCGCACACGTTATCGGCCACCGTCAAATTGGGGAACAGCTGATAGTTTTGGAACAGCAGGGCGCACTTGCGTTCCTGGGGCGACAAGTTTATGCCCGCGGCGGAGTCGAAGAAGGTCACGCCGTTGACGACAATCTTGCCCTCATCGGGCGTCTCCACGCCGGCGATGCAGCGCAAGGTGCAACTCTTGCCACAACCGGAAGCACCAAGCAGCGCCACACGCTCCTCGCCAGCCTCAAGTTGAATGTCGAGCGTAAAGCCGGGATAGCGCTTTTTGATATCCAGAACGAGCGACATGGCCTATCGACCTCCCTTCGCGACCGCGTCATCACGCATAAGCTCGGCCAACGCCTCGCGATCGATACGCAGGGCATCGCCACCGACGGGGTCGAGTGAATCGCCCTGACCGACAAGCTCCTTGGCCTGTTTGCGCTCCGCGCGGGAGAGACCCCGCTCGCGGTACTTTTGCGAATGCGCCGTGTACATGTTGATGAACAGGATGACCAAGAAGCTAAAGACGATCACGACGACGACCCAAAAGAGCGCTACCGACGTATTGCCGCCCATCCACTCAAAGTAGATGGCGATGGGAATGGTCTGCGTAATGCCGGCATAGTTGCCCGCAAAGAACAGCGTGCAGCCAAACTCTCCCATGGCGCGGGCAAAGGCGAGCACCGTACCGGCGGCAATCGAGGGCCAGCCGAGCGGCATCATAAGCTTGGTAAAGATGCGACGTTCGGACCACCCGAGCGTGCGCGCGGCGTCGAGCATCTGCGTGTCGAGGCTCTCGAAGGCTCCGAGCGCCGTGCGGTAGACCAGCGGAAACGACACAACGACGGCCGAAATGACCGCCGCGGGCCAGGTAAAGACGATCGAGATGCCGTGCGCGATGAGCCACTGGCCCACCCCGGTCGAGCGGCCAAACAGCATGAGGAGCAGAAAGCCGCAGACCGTGGGCGGCAGCACCATGGGGATGGTAAAGACCGAATCGAGTAGGCCCTTCACGCGACTCGTGGTGCCCATGGTCTTCCATGCGGCAAGCAAGCCCAGCGCAAACGCGATCACGAGGGCAAGC
The DNA here is from genome assembly GCA_902464175.1 of uncultured Collinsella sp. Taxonomy (GTDB): domain Bacteria; phylum Actinomycetota; class Coriobacteriia; order Coriobacteriales; family Coriobacteriaceae; genus Collinsella. Next base: position 56,930 of record CABQHZ010000001.1, read on the forward strand.
CCGCTCGTTTTGATGGACACCCAAAACGGGCGGTAGTCGATACTGCCAAAAAACGTCGTGGCGCGCTCCGCCAGCGAAGGCGGCTCCGTCGTCGAGACATTCGCATACGGCACCATGGCGGCGTTATCGCTCCACAGGGCTCCGTCACCCAGATTGAGCCCGGCGTTTGCGGCATCCGCGGCGTTCACGACGGTGTAGTAGTCACCGTCGGCACCCTTCACTTTAAACTGGTAACGGTAATCGTCCTGTACCAACTCATTGTCCGAGGTAAACACCCACTCGAGCTTGGAGTCCTCCAGCAGCGCGCCTCCCATGGAGTGGGACTTGTCGAGACCCGTGATCATCTTCTTGAGCGCCTTTTGGTCGGAGGCATTTGCGATATCGAGGCCCGCTTCCTTGGCAGTATGTGCATCGACCCACACCACAATGCTCGTAGGCGTGGTCACCGTTACGAGCGACGTCTTTCTGTAGATGGGAAAACGATAGCCCTCGGGCTGGTCGGCAAACGAGCGGGCCGTGCCCTTGGCGTTGCGCTCAAAGGCGTTGAGGCCAAAGTCGACGCCATCGATAAGCGCAGAGTCCTCTGTCGCTTGGCGTCCGTCGGCAGTGGCAAAAAGCGTCTCGGCCCGGGCAACCCCAGGCAGCGCCGTCAGTGCGCAGACAATCGCCGCCAGCGCAGCGAGCAGGCGAATCGTTTTCCTTGACACGGGCGACTCCTCAAACAAAGGGTAACGACGCGCAGGCGCGCCGCTTCAATCTAAAAAGGGCGGGCGATCGCAAGAACGCCCGCCCTCAAGCATATCGTTATGCAGCGCTCTTCTGCACTACTCGGAAAGCTCAAAGCCGTACTTAGCCCAAATCTTCTGCGCCTTCTTGTTAGACAGGCAGAAGTCGATGAACGCCTTGGCCTCGTCGGCATGCTCGGAGCTCTCGGCCACGGCACCCGGGTACACAATGGGCTTGTGCGAATCCTCGGGGCACACGAAGGCCTCCTCGATGCCGTCGTAGCGGTAGATGTCGGAGCTGTAGACAAAACCTGCCACGCAGTCGCCCGTGGACACGTAGGCGGCAGCGGTGCCGACCTTATCGGCCAGCGCGACCTTGTCGGCAATCTCGGGCGCGTACTCGCCGTCGTCGCCCTCGGTGCCGGTGTAGAGGCCGACGGAGGCCAACGCCTGGTTGGCGTACTTGCCGGCCGGAACGGTCTTGGCGTCGCCGATGGCGATCTTGCCGTCCAGGCTCGCGACATCGGCGATGGCCTCGACCTTGGTGTCGGAGCCCTCGGCGCGAATGATCACGAGGTCGTTGACGAACATGTCCTCACGGGTGTCGGTGTCGACGAGCTCGGCAGTCTCGGCATCGTCCATGGTGCCCTTGGAAGCGGTGATGAGCACGTCGACGGCAGCGCCGGCCTTCATCTGCTCGACCAGGTCGCCAGAGGCCTTGAACTGCGTGTCGGCAAAGGTGGTGCCGGTCTGGTCGGTGTAGAGTTCCTGGACCTCGGGAAGGGCCTTCTCGAGCGAGTTGGCGGCGAAAATCTGCAGCTCGACGGCCTTCTTCTTAGAGGAGGACTTGACAGAACCGGCGTCGGAACCAGCAGACTCGGACTCCTTGTTACCCGAGCAGCCGGCAAGGCCAAGGCCGGCGGCAGCAGCGGCAGAAAGCGAAACGAAACCGCGGCGAGAAACCATATCGAACATATTGAACCCTTTCGGACCTTGTGCCCGGGCACCCCACCGCGGGCTTTATTCTGTAATCAGATTATACTTCAGCGCGAATAATGGCAGTGAGAAATTATTCTCGCATGAGAATATATTTTCAGATTACGACACGCATCGACTTCACCTCGGCATCAAGCAAAAAGGCGGAGCAACCGTTCGGGTCACTCCGCCGCAGGTGAAACACTTATTTGGTGTGTCCGCCGCCCGCCGTCATCTGTGCCGCGTGTTCCAGCTGGTCGGCAATCGCCTCCCAGCTTTCGCGGGCTGCCTTGGTGGATCCGGGAAAGTTTACGACAAGTGTATGACCGCGTTGCATGCACACGGCGCGCGACAGCATCGCGCGGCGCGTCTTGGTCATCGAGTACGCGCGAATCGCCTCGGCAATGCCCGGCACATCGCGGTCGCAGACGGCGCGCGTTGCCTCGGGCGTCACGTCGCGCATCGAAAGTCCCGTGCCGCCGCAGGTGAGCACGACATTGGCGTGGCACTCATCGGCGGCTTCCACAATGGCATCACCAATCTCGCTGACGTCGTCGCGCACAACCACATGTGAGGCGACCGTCCAGCTCTGCGCCTCGATAAGTTCCTCGAGTGCTGCTCCAGCCTCATCCTGAGCAAGATCGCGCGTGTCCGAGCAGGTCACGATCGATATCTTCAACTCCATAGTCTTCCTCCTATAGCACCGTTTCCTCGGGCAGGTCGACGCGAACAACGTCCACGACATCGCCCGCCGCAAGCTCGCACGGACCTTCGTCAATACGCAGCAGGCAGTTGGCCCGCTGCATCGTGC
>CABQHZ010000002.1 GCA_902464175.1 uncultured Collinsella sp.
CGGCGTCCAAAAGCGTGCGGCCGCCGTGGTTCTCGAATCCCACAAAGGGCTCGGGCGCCAGGTCGGTCTTGACGGCGACGTTGCCGATCAGGCGGTCGGAGCCGCGCACAGTCTCGGCGGCAATGACGCCCAGACCCTCAATGCGATCCTCGCCCATATAGTACGAACGGCCGAGCAGCTGATAGCTGCCACAGATGGCAAGCAGTGTGCCGCCAACCTCAACATAGGCCGCGACCTTGTCTTTTTGGGCGAGCAACTCGTGTGCCACGGCTAGCTGGTCGCGGTCGGAGCCGCCGCCCATCATGACGATATCGGCATCGGCCAAATCAAGCGTCTCGCCCATGCGGACCTCGTCCACGCGCACGGGAATGCCACGCCAGGCGCAGCGGCGCTCGAGGGCGATGACGTTGCCGCCGTCGCCGTAGAGGTTAAGGGCATCGGGATACAGGTAGACGATGCGCAGCGGGCGCGAAAGCTCGACTGGCGCGATGCCGACGGGGACGGCACTGCCATCGGCACACGTTGCAGCGCGGGCAGCAACCGTGGCTGCATCGGTACCCTTCAGCCCATCGAGTTCTTTGACCAGCGGCGGGAAGGCCGTGTAGTTGGCGACGGCATAGAAAGTGTCGTCTGCGGCTTCATCCGCAACGGCGCCAATTGCCTGCGCGACGTCCGAGATAATCGCGGCATCGATGCCGGCGTACTTGAGGCGTACCTGCATGTCGTGCGCACGCGTGCCTCCGGCAAAGGTGACAAGACCCGGCGTGTCGGCGATGCGCTCGAAGTCGACATCGTAGATCCACGAGACATCGTGGCCGTCGGCATCGTTATCGTTTAGGAAGAAGGCGCAGAGCCTGCCACCTGCCGTTTTAATGGACTGGATCTGGCGATCGAAGCCCACGGGATTCTTGGCCAGGTTGGCCTCGACGGTGCGGCCGGCAATATCCCAGCGGCCCATGCGTCCGCCGGCGGGGACGTAGGCATCGAGCGTGGGCTGCAGATGTGCCGCGTCCACGCCCAGCTCGCGCGCCGCAAAGAAGGCGGCGGCAACGTTATAGACCATGTACAGGCCGTTGTAGTGTGTGGCGATGTGTACGGCAGCAGCGTCGGGCGCGGATCCAAAGACCAGGTCAAAGCCGTAGCCGTCGCAGCCGAGCTCCACGCCCGTCACGCGACGGAGCAGTGCGGGGCGTGCCCATCCGCACGAAGGACAATGATAGGCTCCGAGCTGGCCGTACTGCACATAGTCGTACTCCAACGGTGCGTTGCACTGTGAGCAAAAACGCGAGTCGCTAATGCGGTCGGACTCGGTGCCCGTGGCGCCGTCGATGCCAAAGGTGATGCTCGTGTTGGGGACGCGCGCGGCGATCGAGGCGCACAGCGGATCGTCGGCGTTGTAGACGAGCGTTGTCGTCGGAGAGAGCTCCAACGCATGGGCGATGACGTCTTGGGTATGGTCGATCTCGCCGTAGCGGTCTAGCTGGTCGCGGAACAGGTTGAGCAGCACAAAGTACGTCGGTTTGAGCTTGGGCAGGACGCGCACCGTGTAGAGCTCGTCGCACTCAAAAACGCCCACGCGCTTGCCGCTGCTGGTGTGCTTAAGGCCGCCGCGGGCCTCGAGCAGAGCACCCACCACACCAGGCTCCATATTGTTGCCGGCACGGTTGCACACCACGGTAGCGCCGCTGGCAGCAACGGCGTCAGCGATGAGGTTGGAGGTGGTGGTCTTGCCATTAGTACCGGTGATCACCACGCTGCGGTCGACCAGGCCGGCGAGGTCGCTTAGCAGCTCGGGGTCGATCTTCATGGCGATGCGGCCGGGAAGCACGCCACCCTGGCGTTTGAGGACAGAGCGCAGTCCCCAGCGGGCGATATCGCTCGAGGTGCAGGCAAGAGATGAGCGGAAGTTCATGAAGCCGTTCCTAACATAGATGACATGGTCGGGGCGATCGCGTCGCTAAAAGCCGTAGCGGCGCGCAAATTCCTGGGCGAGCTGCGATACATCTTCGCAGGCGTTGGCCCAGGGGGCAAAGTCTGGGGTGTCCGAGATAATGCCGTCGGCTTCCCAAACCGCCTGGTGCGAGGGGTCCCAGGGGTCGCGCGGCTCGGGTCGGCAGGGAAGATACGGCGTCTGGTACATGGGGTTCAGCAAGAAGAACGCGCCACCCTCGCAACGGTTAGCGAACTCACGCAGCGCGCGCGTCGCCGGGCGCATCTTGTTTGTTTTGAACAGCAAGATCGTGCGGGCGAGCAGGTACCAAGGAGAGTTTTCGAGTGCGTCTGCCCCCATCTGCTCCTCGAGCTGGTGGGCCAGGGCAAAAAAGCCGTCCTGGTCTTCCAAGCGGGCGAGGGCGAGCAGCACGGTGCCGGCGGCCCGGGTAGGATAGCCTTCCGCCTTAAGAACGCGGCGAGCATAGTTAGCGGCGGCGCGGTAACGAGCGCTCGCCATGCACAGCTGCGAGATGGCCTCGAGTGTGTGAAGCCACCCGATAAGGGCCGGCTCGCTCACGGTAAGGTCCGCTGCGGTGACACCGTCGGCCAAAACATTATTGGCCCAGTAGTGCGGGGCCTCCATATCAAACCCGGGCACGCCCTGTTGCAGGTAGTCGGCCGTGCTCGTCTCGAGCTTCATCAGGTCGCCCAGGCAGGCGTCGACGGGCGTGTCCGCCAAAATGATGGCGAGCAGCTGGGCATCGACGGCCAGCGCATCGATGCGGACGATCTTGAGCAGCTCATCACGCATATCGTCGAACAGGCGGTTGCGCGTCTGCTCAAACTCCTCGTCGCTGCCCATGTCCTCGATGCGATGGAGCTCGTCGAGCAGGTGGCGATGAACACCGGCATAGGACAGCAGCGCCTGAGCATGCTCGGACTGCGCATACTTTTGGGGATTCGCACTAATGTCGTTATGGACAAGCTCGCGTGCTGCATCGGTGAGCTCGGGGTGCGACGCCAGATAGGTGCGCTCCAGGTAGGCGGGGATGTAGACGCTCGGATCCATTAGAGGTCTCCTCCCTTAAACGGCAAGCCCTGCTCGGCCGCCCGCAGTATGCGCTCGTCGATCTGGGAGCGCACGATGTCGTTGGTGGCGACCCAGGCGGCAAAGCTGGCGTTGTCGGGCGCGCCCAGGCCCTCCTGCAGTACCGGCGTCGCCTCGGAGAGTGCAAGGACGAGCTCGTCGGTGGAGCCTGCACTCACGTTGACGCGGGCATAGACGCCATCGGGAAACTCGGTTTGGAAGTAGAGCGCCTCGGCTGCGTGCGGGCACGAGCGCGCAAGGATACGCAGGTAGTGCTCGGCACCCTCGTAGTCCAGCTCGCGCCAGGCTGCGCTCATCAGCGCGATGAGCGTCCACGGGTCCAAGTCACGCTCCGCGTCCTTGGGACGACGGCGCAGCGGCGTGTTGGCGAGATAGGGGACGGAGTGGGCAGAGCGAAAGCGCTTGAGCTTCTCGGCGGGGTATTCGAGCTTTGCCATGGCAAGCATCGCAGTATGGCGGACGCCGGCGGGGTCGTTGGGCGCAAAGTCGAGGCTGCGGTTTGCGGCTTCGAGCGACATGCGGTAGCGGCCGCTAATGAGCGCGCGCGATGCCAAGGCGGCAAGCCAGCGCAGGTAGGGACGGCGCATAAGGTCGCCTGCGGCTTCACGCTCGTAGGGGTCCTGCGCCGAGGCGATCTTGAGCGCCAGATCATGCTCCACCTCGTCGCACTTGGACACCAGATACTGCACGTATTCCTCGTTGGATTCGGCGGTGAGGGCGCACAACATGCGCCGCGCATCCCAGTTGGCCGGATCGAGTGCGGCGGCCTCGCGAAGCATGTTCTCGGCAGCGGCCTCTTCCTGCTCGGCTTGGGCATCGTCGGGGATAAAGGGAATGCGGTAGTCGACGGCCTCGACCACCTTGGCAATCAGATGCCCGGCGCGGTCGCGGTCGTGCACGATGAGCGGCGCGGGGTTGCGGGTGAATTGCTCCATCAGACGCTCGACGGCGGGGCCGTCGGTGAGCGGGATATTGTCGCGGCGCAAGGCCTCAAGAACGAGGCGATGGCAATCCTCTTGAATGGGATCGAATGCCATGGGGCCTCCTTTGCTGCGGTTAGGGTTCAAATGTCTCTATATAAGGTTCTAGTTTACCCGCATGTGGCACACCGGGGGTGCCGCACTTGGACATGCACCTTTGCACCACGAAGACGGATGTCGCACAAATGTCGGCACCTTGGACGACTGAGTGGTATCACGGTGCCGCAAACGGTCGATTTTTGGCGGCGAACGGGGCGCATTTTGGAGGGGCACCGTCCTGCCCGGGATATGTGGTCAACCTTGATAAAACGTTTGCCCAGCTTGGGAGTATGAATGCCCCACAAGGGTCTTCAGGGATAGAAAAAACGTTTCATCATTGTCGGCTTTAGGTGAATAACTGACCAACCAGAACGGTAAAATAGTGTTTGTCTGAGCGTTGAGACGTTTAGACATCGCGCATTGTCATCGCCGGCAACGCGCAAAACGGTCCTAACGGAGCCAATCGGGTGCTCCGTTATATACGCAAGTCTAAGAGGGGCTTGTTTAGGAGGCACAGTATGGGACGTTTTACCAATCCTCGCGATCTGTACTTTGGTGAGGGCGCTCGCCACGAGGTGAAGAACCTCAAGGGCAAGAAGGCCATCATCGTTTCTGGCGGCAGCTCTATGCGCCGCGGCGGGTTCCTGCAGGACGTCGAGAACGACCTTAAGGAAGGCGGTTTCGAGGTCAAGCTGTTCGAGGGCGTCGAGTCCGACCCGTCCATCGAGACGGTCATGAAGGGCGCCGAGGCCATGCGCGAGTTCGAGCCCGACTGGATTATCGCCATCGGTGGCGGCTCGCCCATCGATGCCGCTAAGGCCATGTGGGTCTTCTACGAGTATCCCGAGGAGTCCTTCGATAACATCATCCAGCCGTTCAGCTTCCCCGAGCTGCGTCAGAAGGCTCATTTCTGCGCCATCTCCTCTACCTCCGGCACCGCTACCGAGGTCACCGCGTTCTCCGTCATTACCGACTACGCCAAGGGCATCAAGTACCCGCTGGCCGACTTCAACATCACCCCTGATGTCGCCATCGTCGACCCCGAGCTCACCTACACCATGCCCGCCAAGCTGTGCGCTCACACCGGCATGGATGCTCTGACCCACTGCATGGAGGCCTACGTTTCCACCTGCGCCTCTATGTTCACCGACGCCAACGCCCTGCACGGCATCCGCGAGATCGTCGAGTGGCTGCCCAAGTCCTATGCTGGCGACCATGAGGCCCGTCAGCACATGCACGAGGCTCAGTGCATCGCCGGTATCGCCTTCTCCTCGGGCCTGCTTGGCATCGTTCACTCCATGGCTCACAAGACCGGTGCTGCCTTCGAGAACGGCCACATCATCCACGGTGCCGCTAACGCCATGTACCTGGGCAAGGTAATCCAGTGGAACTCCAAGGACCCGCGTGCTGCTGAGCGTTACGCTTACGTGGCCAAGGAAATCCTGCACCTTCCCGGCGAGACCAACGAGGAGCTCATCGCTGCGCTCGTCCAGAAGATTCGCGATCTCAACGACCAGCTCAACATTCCGCAGTCCATCAAGGATTACGCGAATGGTGGCGTGAAGGTCGACGCCGAGAACCCGCAGATGGTTTCCGAGGAGGAGTTCCTCGCCAAGCTGCCCGAGATCGCTGCGAACGCCGAGACCGACGCCTGCACGCCCGAGAACCCGCGTGAGACCAAGGCTGCCGACTTCGAGAAGATCCTCAAGGCCTGCTACTACGACACCGACATCGATTTCTAATCGACTCTTGTTATCGTAACGAGGGGCTCCGCACGTATCTGTACGGAGCCCCTTCTTTTTTCTTTTAGAGAATGGGATAGTTATGGCTGCAATTTTCAATAGCCCCAGCAAGTACATCCAGGGTCCGGACGAGCTCGCCAAGCTCGGCTCCTATGTCGAGCCGCTCGGCGCTAAGGCCCTCGTCATCGTGACGCCTTCGGGCAAGAAGCGCGTCGGTGCCAAGATCGAGGGCGGTTTTGCCGAGGCTAAGGCCGAGCTGCTGTTTGAGGACTTTAACGGCGAGTGCTCCAAGGGTGAGGTCGATCGCCTGGTCGCGCTCGCTCGCGACAACGGTTGCGACATCATCGTCGGCGTCGGTGGCGGCAAGATCCTCGACACCGCGAAGGCCGTCGCCTATTACCTGGAGTCCCCGGTTATCATTTGCCCCACCATTGCTTCGACCGATGCCCCGTGTTCGGCGCTTTCGGTGCTCTACACCGACGATGGCCAGTTCGATAAATATCTCTTCCTTAAGGCAAACCCCAACATTGTCCTGATGGATACGACGGTTATCGCGGCGAGCCCGGTGCGCCTGACGGTTTCCGGTATGGGCGATGCGCTCGCAACCTACTTTGAGGCCCAGGCGACGCATGATGCCGACGGCGGCACTTGCGCCGGCGGCAAGGGTGGCATGGCCGGCCTGGCGCTCGCCAAGCTCTGCTACGAGACGCTTAAGGCCGATGGCGTTAAGGCCAAGGTCGCGCTGGAGAAGGGCGCGCTCACGCCTGCCGTCGAGCACATCATTGAGGCCAACACGCTGCTCTCCGGTATTGGCTTTGAGAGCTCGGGCCTTGCTGCTGCTCATGCCATCCACAACGGTTTGACGATGCTGCCCGAGTGCCATGGCATGTACCACGGCGAGAAGGTCGCCTTCGGTACCATCGTCCAGCTGGTACTCGAGGATGCCCCGACCGAGAAGCTCGAGGAAGTCTTGGGCTTCTGCATTGAGCTGGGCCTGCCGGTCACGATGAAGGAGCTTGGCGTTGCCGAGGTTACGCGCGAGCAGGCCATGGTCGTTGCCGAGGCCGCTTGCGCGCCCGAGGACACCATGTGCAACATGCCGTTTGAGGTGACGCCCGAGATGGTCGCAAACGCCATCCTGGGTGCCGACGCGCTGGGTCACTACTACCTCATGGATGAGTAAATCAAGCTAAAGAAGGGGCAAAGCCAACAGATGGCTTTGCCCCTTTTGCTATGGTGCAAAGGGGTCAGGTTACTTTGCACCAATCGTTGTTTGATGAAGGGCGGATTCTCGTATGGCGCTTCCTATGGTTTATGGCGGTCCCGGCCGGTATGTTCAGGGGCCGGGCGAACTTTCGCGTCAGGGCAGGTATTTGTCATGGTTGGGCTGCGCTGCCTATGTCTTGTTTGACCAGGGCACCGAGGATCGGCTGTGCAGGCAGATCGTCGATGGATTTCTGGATGAAGATCTAAGCGAGCCGTTCTTTAAAATTTACAACGGTCCCTGTACGGAAGATGCCGTTGTCGAAATGGCCAAGGAAGCCCGGGCTGAGTATTGCGACATGGTAGTCGGTATCGGTGGTGGCAAGATGCTCGATATCGCTAAGGCCGTTGCGTTTTATGCCGAGCTGCCGTTGTGCGTATGCCCCACGGCGGCTTCGATGGACGGTCCGTGCAGCGCGATTTCGGTGCTGTATCACGAGGATGGGTCGTTCGACCGCTACCTGATGCTCGAGAAGAATCCGGACCTGGTCGTGGTCGATACCAACGTGGTCGCGGCGGCCCCACTGCGTATGACGGTCGCTGGTATGGGCGATGCGCTGGCAACGTACTTCGAGGCGCGTTCGTGCGCCGCGGCGCACGGCACCAACGAGCACGGTGGCGCGCCGGGGCACTTGGCCCTGGTTGCGGCTCGTGCCTGCTACGACACACTTATGGAGTGCGGTGTCGCTGCCAAGCGCGATCTAAAAAAGGGGCGTACATCGCCGGCGGTTGAGCGCCTGATCGAGTGCAATATTCTGCTTTCGGGTGTTGGCTTCGAGAGTGGCGGCCTGGCGTTGGCACATGCCATCGCCAACGGTCTGACGATTCTGCCCGAGTGCAAGGCCATGCATGGTGAGGCCGTGGCGTTTGGCCTGGTGGTGCAGCTTCGTCTGGAGCGTGCACCCGAGCTTGATCAGGTGCTCGAGTTTTGCCAGCGCGTTGGTCTGCCGACGACGCTCGAGGAGCTAGGCCTTGGCGAGATTTCCGATGCCGACCTGCAGAGTGTTGCAAATGCGGTCTTTAGAAACGAGCGAAATATGGCCAACGAGCAGGCCAAGGTGACCAAACAAAAGCTCGTGCAGCTCATGTGCGAGGCATAGTTTGGCGCTTGATTGACCTTGTGCAATCGAGGCGGCGATAGGCCATGGGCTATTTGCCGCAAAGGTGCTCCGCGTGTAATTTGCCCGAGGCGTGGGCCGATAGCGTATCATTATCTCTTGCTTGTTTGCACTGCTCAGGGAGGGGCCGCGCATGGCGCAGGAACACGATCTGTTTGATGACATTATCGAGATCAGCAAGGGTTTCGACTTTCTTAAAAACCCGCTTGGCGGTGTGACCGATGCACTCGATCCGTCGGCGCCGCAGTGGAATCCTGCCGACTACAAGGAGCGCCCGCGCGGCAACACCATTCCGTGCCTGACCTGCAAAAACGAAAAGAGCGGCTGCACCGCGTGCATGGACGTGTGCCCGGTCAACGCTATCGAGGTCGAGGAAGACTCCATCGAGATCCTCGACTCCTGTCGCAAGTGCGGCCTGTGCGCCGCTGCCTGTCCGACCGAGGCGATTATTTCGCCGCGCCTGGCGCCCAAAAACCTTTACGACGACATTGTCTCGGCAGCTACGAGCCACGAGACCGCCTACGTCACCTGCACGCGCGCCCTTAAGCGCATGCCGCGCGAGAACGAGGTCGTCGTTGCCTGCGTGGGCGATATTACGGCCGAGACCTGGTTCTCGGTACTGGCGGACTATCCCAACGTGAGTGTGTACCTGCCGTTGGGCGTGTGCGATAAATGCCGCAACACCGGCGGTGAGGACATCCTGGGCGAGGCGATTGCGAAGGCCGAGGAGTGGGCCGGCACGGGCATGGGTCTGGAGGTCGATCCCAAGAGCCTCAAATGTCATAAGCGCCGCGAGTACGAGCGCAAGGAGTACATGGAAAAGATCGCCCGCACCACGGGCCTTACCGTGACAAAGCTCAATCCGGCAACGGCGGCACTGGCCTCGGTGACGCAGAAGTTGAAGGCCCATCGCCATCAGATTACCCAGCTGGAGCGCACGCTCAATACCATGTGCGGCACCACGACGGCCAAACGTCGCCGTACGCTTACGCACGGGCGACAGCTGGTGCTCTCGACGCTGCAAAACCATCCCGAGCTTGCCCAGAACATGCAGGTGAGCACGCCGGAGTGCGATTTTGACAAGTGCACGTCGTGCGGCGAGTGCGTCAATGTATGTCCCACGTTCGCCTGCGATTTGGTGGGAAGCGGCCGCTTTGCGTTGGAGTCCACGTATTGTTTGGGCTGCGGTGCCTGTGTCAAGGTGTGCCCTGAGCATGCGCTCAAGTTGGTTGAGCACGACGCATCCAACCTGGTCGTCGTCGATCCCGAGGCCGAGGAAAAGGCTGCCCAGAAGGCTAAGGCCCACGAAGAAGCCCAGAAGGTCAAGGCCGAGGCAAAGGCCAAGCTCGATAAGATGCTCGATCAGGTGGAGAAGCTCGCGGACTAGTCAGCGACCCTTATCTCTGCTTCATTCGTGCCGCCGTGGCGTCCGGGTTCGCCCAGATGCTGCGGCGGCGCTATACTTATGCAGTTTGAAATGCTTGTACCAAAAGGAGCTGTCGTGTCCCTTTCCATCGGTATCGTGGGCCTGCCCAACGTAGGCAAGTCGACGCTGTTCACCGCGCTTACCAAAAAGACCGGCCTTGCCGCCAACTACCCGTTCGCCACGATCGACCCCAACGTGGGTATCGTCGACGTGCCCGATAGCCGTCTGCAAAAGCTCGCCGACATCGTCAACCCGGGTCGCATCGTGCCGGCAACGGTCGAGTTCGTCGACATCGCAGGTCTGGTGAAGGGCGCCAACGAGGGCGAGGGCCTGGGCAACCAGTTCCTGGCCAACATTCGCGAGACCGACGCCATCTGCGAGGTCGTGCGCTACTTTAAGGACCCCAACGTCATGCGTGAGGTAGGTCGCACGGGCGAGTTCGTCGATCCCGCCGGCGATGCCGACACCATCATGACCGAGCTCATCCTGGCCGACATGGGCACGCTCGAGAAGCAGCTGCCTAAGCTCGAGAAGGAGGCCAAGCGCGACAAGGAGCTCATGCCCAAGTTCGAGGTCGCCAAGCGTCTGCTTGCCTGGCTCAACGAGGGCAAGCGCGCTGCGTCTATGGAGATGACCGACGAGGAGCGCGCCGCCGCCAAGGGCCTGTTCCTGCTCACCATGAAGCCCATCCTGTATGTGGCCAACGTAGACGAGGACATGCTCAACGAGGACCTGGCGCCCATCGATGGCGTCAAGCCGCTGCCCATCTGCGCCAAGATCGAGGCCGAGCTTTCCGAGCTCGATCCCGAGGATGCGGCCGACTACCTGGAGAGCTTAGGCCTGGAGCAGCCCGGTCTGGACGTGCTCGCGCAGGCCGCTTACAAGCTGCTCGGCCTGCAGTCGTTCTTTACGGCCGGCGAGATGGAGGTCAAGGCCTGGACGGTTCGTCAGGGCGCGACCGCCCCGCAGGCTGCCGGCGTTATCCACACCGACTTTGAGCGCGGCTTTATTAAGGCCGAGGTCATTGGCTATGACGACTACATCGAGCTCGGCGGTGAGCAGGGCGCCAAGGCCGCCGGCAAGCTGCGTATTGAGGGCAAGGACTATGTCATGGCCGATGGCGACGTCGTGCACTTCCGCTTTAACGTGTAAGGACGACGCACATGTTTAAATATGGCAAAAAAGCCGGCTACATGGGTATTGCGCTGCTCGTGCTCGCGGTGATTCCGCTGGTGGTCGCAGCGTGTGTTATCCCCAACATTGGTCCCGAGGTGGCAACAAAGTTTAATGCCGCCGGCGAGGCGACGCGCTGGGGCAAGAGCTACGAGTTGCTGGCACTGCCGGTGCTCAACCTGCTGCTGAGCGTGGCGACGTACTTTACGGCAGGACGCCAGGCAAAGAACAATGAGGACTCCGCCGCCATGGCGCGCATCGTGTGCGAACGCTACCTGCGCAACGGTTGCATCACGGGTGTGTTCCTCAACGTGGTTAACGTTTACTTTATGTACTCGGCGATTACCGGAACGGGCTTTGGCCTAGGCTTTTAGCTTGCGCCTTTAGGCAACGAGCCTGCACGCATATTCAATGGCTGCTGCGAGGCCGCCGCTCGATCGTGGTTTAAAGACCATGTCGGCGGCGGCCTCGTTTTCGTATCCGGCGCCGCGGAGGCAGAGCGCGATACCGGCTTCGAGGAGAAGGGGCAGGCCACGCTGGCTGGTTGCTATTACTGCGGCCTGGTCAAGGGCGCAGCCGAACGCCTGACATTGAGCGGCGAGCTCGCCTCTCGCCGGGTCGGGGAGTAGTGCGGTCGCAACACGGCTCGATAGCAACGCAAAGGCCGTTCGTTCGTCTGGGGAAAGGTATTCGGCCTCAACGATGACAATCTTGGGCTGCACACCGTCTGCGCAACGTGATTTCTGACGCATGCAAATCGAGCAAGCCGACATAGAAAACTCCTGTATATTCGGCAAAACGTAAACTATAGTTTACGTTTTTGTTCGGCTCCATTTCAAACTCGGCTGCATGGACGAACGTGCGAAACAGATTCTTGGCAGGCGGGTCGAAGAGACACGCAGAGACCTTGGTATCTCCAAGGTTGATTTTTGTGTGGCGACAGGAATCAGCCGACCCTACCTCGACCGAATCGAAGATGGGACGGCAAATTTCACGCTCAAGGTTCTATTTAAGATCGCGCCCGCACTCGGCATGACGGTGTCAGAGCTTCTCGAGGGGATCGAATAGGGGATACCCGTCGACAACTGAATTACGCCATCGGGATGCGGTCGTGGTTGACTTGGCTGTAGAACAGGCGCTGGATCTCGGCGGCATCGCGTGACTGGCCGAGCGCCCACATGGTCTTGGCCACGAGCGTCTCGGTGGTCATGTCGTCGCCGCGCAAAATGCCCGGATGATCGGCGTAAGCACGGCCGACCTCATAAACGCCCAGATCGAGGCCCTCTTCGGGGACCTGCGTGGTCATAACGACGGTGCGGCCCGAATCGACCCAGCGGAAAATTGCCTCTTGGAACGACTCGCCCGACTCACCAAACTCGGGGATACCGCCAATGCCAAAGGTCTCCAGAATCACGGCGTCGTAGCTATCGGCAAGGGCGTCCAGGATGCCCGGGTTTACGCCGGGCGTAAGCTTGAGTACAAATACGCGCGGGTCGATGCTGTCGTAGAAACGCACCGGGTTTTCGCCCTGATGCGTGCCGTGAAGCCCGTTGCGCACGATGCGGTCGTTGCGGATATAGGCGATAGGCGGATAGTTGACGCTAATGAACGCGTTAAAGCTCATGGTGCGCTGTTTGCGGGCGCGCGTGCCGGCAATGGCTACGCCGCCAAACACGATCGAGACGTCGTGCGAGTGCTCGTCGAGCGCATAAAGCAGGCTCTGGTACAGGTTGAGCTTGGCGTCGGTAAAGGGATTGCCCATGGGCTTTTGCGAGCCGGTGAGTACGATGGGCTTGGGGCTGTCCTGAATCAGGTAGGAAAGCGCCGCCGCGGTGTAGCTCATGGTGTCGGTGCCGTGCAGAATCACGAAGCCGTCGTGGTCGGCATAACCCTCGACGATGACGTCGCGGATACGCATCCAGTCACTGGGGCGCATATTGGTGCTGTCGATGTTCATGGGCTGCACCACGTCGAGCTCGCAGAGGCCCGAGATCTCGGGGACGCTCTGGGCGAGTTCCTCACCGGTCAGGGCGGGGGAGAGGCCGTTGCCGTCCTCGGTCGATGCGATGGTGCCGCCCGTGGCGATGAGAAGGATGCGCTTCATGCTGGTATTCCTATCGTATTTGCCGCCGCAGAGGCGGAGTCGTTCGGCAGTATTGTGGCACAGGGCGTCCAATGTTCAAACGTATTACATCATCTGTAACGTTTGGTAACGCTCCACTTGCTGTCAAATAGGGGCCCAGGTCGTGCGTTTGCCGTGCGCTGATGGCTGCGAGGGACGAGAAGCCCCATATAACGTGTACACTATGAAAGTTATTTTCGTTCATTCACGCGGGTGGGCACCGGCTCCCCGCCAACAGGAGGGGAAACCATGGATCAAAAGGCTTCCGCAAAGGTCCTCGTACTCGACTTTGGTGCGCAGTACGGTCAGCTCATTGCCCGTCGCGTCCGCGACCTCAACGTGTATTCCGAGATTGTCCCCTGCGACATCTCGGCCGATGAGATTCGCGAGATGAACGCCTCTGCGCTCATCCTTTCTGGCGGCCCGGCCTCCGTGTACGCCGAGGACGCTCCGTCCATCGACCCCGCCATCTTTGACCTTGGCCTTCCCGTCCTGGGCTTTTGCTACGGCCATCAGATCACGGCCGTGACGCTCGGCGGCAAGGTCGGTCACTCCGAGGTGGGCGAGTACGGCCGCGCCACTATTACGCGCACTGCCGGCGCCAAGCTCTTTAACTCCACGCCCATGGAGCAGACCGTGTGGATGAGCCACCGCGACGCCGTGTCCGAGGTGCCCGAGGGCTTTACCGTTACCGCCAGCACCGACGTGTGCCCGGTTGCCGCCATGGAGTGCGTCGAGCGCAAGATCTTCACCACGCAGTTCCACCCCGAGGTCAAGCACTCCGAGTACGGTCAGCAGCTGCTGAGCAACTTCCTGTTTGAGATCTGCGGCCTGGAGCCCAACTGGAGCATGGATAACCTGGTCGAGACCATGACGGCCGAGTTCCGCGAGAAGGTCGGCGACGACCGCGTGATTCTGGCCCTGTCCGGTGGCGTCGACTCCTCCGTCGTGGCTGCGCTGGGCGCTCGCGCCGTGGGCAAGCAGATGACCTGCGTGTTCATCAACCACGGCCTGCTGCGCAAGGGCGAGCCCGAGCAGGTGGAGGAGGTCTTCACCAAGCAGTTCGATGTCGACTTTATCCACGTCCACGCCGAGGACCGCTATGCCGAGCTTCTGGCTGGTGTGACCGAGCCCGAGGAGAAGCGCCGCATCATCGGTACGCAGTTCTGGAAAGAGTTCTTCGCCGTGGCGCAGCAGCTCGAGACCGATGGCAAGCCGGTCAAGTACCTGGCTCAGGGCACCATCTACCCCGACATCATCGAGTCCGGTGCTCGCAAGACGGGCGGCAAGACGGCCACCATCAAGAGCCACCACAACCTGATCCCGTTCCCCGAGGGCGTACACTTCGACCTTATTGAGCCGCTCGACCACTTCTTTAAGGACGAGGTCCGCGCGCTTGGTCTGGCACTGGGTCTGCCGGGTCACATCGTGTTCCGCCAGCCTTTCCCGGGCCCGGGTCTTGCCATCCGCATCATCGGTGCGGTCGACAGGGAGAAGCTCGAGATCCTCAAGAACGCCGACGCTATCGTGCGCGAGGAACTGGACGCCTACAACCAGCGTCTGTTTGAGCAGACCGGCGAGCGCAACTCCGAGCACAGCTGCTGGCAGTATTTCGCGGTCCTGCCCGACATCAAGTCTGTCGGCGTTATGGGTGACGAGCGCACCTACCAGCGCCCGATCATCCTGCGTGCCGTCGAGTCCAGCGATGCGATGACCGCCGACTGGGCCAAGCTGCCCTACGACGTACTGGCCCGTATCTCCGGCCGCATCGTTGCCGAGGTCCCCGGCGCCAACCGCGTGTGCTACGACATCACGTCCAAGCCGCCCGCGACGATTGAGTGGGAGTAGGCTGATAGGGTTCTGACCTGCACTTTTGAGTGCCGTACTGTGCCGCTGAGTTTCGTTTCGTACGAGAGTCATGGCAAAGCCGTCAGCGACGGCGGTGAGTAAATACGAAAATTGAGCCTCCGTTCCCGTGCTGGGACGGAGGCTTTTTCTTTGCCTTTTTACTCCCTTTCACCTGCGATTTTGCTATTTACTCCCCGTATTTCAAGACGGCAAAGTATGGGGCGGTATTCGGAGGAATGGGAGTAAGGATTCATCCCAAGTGAGTAGACGTGCGATTTTTGTCCCCGATAACGAAAAGGGGCCGTTTTAGGTCCTTTGAAACTCAAATCGAACTCAATCGGCTTTTCGGCGGTCTCTGCACGGCGTTTCCCCAGGTGGTTAATGGGGAGTAAAGAATCTCGCCATCTCAATGAAAACGGGAGTAACCAGGGGAAATGCCGCGGCGTACTGCTGTGTGCTGCCGTGTAAGCCACCGCGTCATTTACTCCCCGTTTACGCTTGAAATGCCTTGGCATGCAATGGGGAGTAAAAACTCAGCATACGCAGGTGCGAGCGGAGCTCACCGCCTAGCCCGGCGTCCTGATTCGGTTTCATTGGTTGCGAAATGCGGAGAGTCGCTACAGCGAGGCTTTCCAGTCCTCGTACTCGCTGTCGTCGATCTCGCCGTTCTCGAGCTGCGCGCGCTTCTCGGCCCACAGCTCGATAGCCGTCGCCGCTTTGGGCGCGTGCGGCGCCTTGGGGTTCAGGGAGAGGCCCGAGCCGTCGGCTGCGGGCACGATGCCGAAGGAGTCCTCCAGCCGCACGAGAAGCGACATGAGGTCGCCCGCGGTCTCGACGCCGTAATCCTTGAGGGCGTTGACGGACACGCCGAGCGCCGCGGAGATGGACTCGAGCAGCTCGGGCTTCACGGCTCGGATGCCGCTCTCGTAGTGGCGCACGGCCCCCTCGGTCAGGCCGACCGCCTCGGCGAGCTGCGCCTGCGTGATGCCGCGCGACTTGCGGTACCGCCTTATGTTCTCGCCTACGGACATGAGCCCTCCTCCTGGAATTACGTACCCGCACATCTTATCAGCGTACGCAAATGTACGCAATTCTATTGACAGTACGGATTCGTACGTTTACTCTCAATCTGTAAACCGTACGTATCCGTACGCTATTGATGGGAGGAGCCATGGACGAGAAGGTGGCGAAGACGCCGAGGCCGCATATGCTGGACGCCGACGAGGTCGCGGAGCTGCTGAGGATCAAGAAAGGCAGCGCCTACGAGGTAATCAGGAGGATAAACGCCGAGCAGGAGGCGCGCGGGCGCGTGGTGATCCGCGGGCGCGTCCGGAGCGACGTCTTCGACGCCCTGTACTTCCCGGAGGTGGACTGACATGCCCGTGTACAAGGACGACGGCAACGGCACGTTCTACGTGCAGTGCTACTACCGCGACGCCCGCGGCTCGAAGCGCCACAAGACGAAGCGCGGCTTCTCCTCCGAGGTGGAGGCCGCCGTGTGGGAGGGCCAGTTCAAGAGCCTTAACGGCGGGGCCATGGACATGACGTTCTCCGAGTTCGTCGAGGTGTACGCCTCCGAGGTGAAGCCGCGCGTACGCGAGCACACGTGGATCACCAAGGAGTACATCATCAACGACAAGCTCGTGCCGTTCTTCGGGGACATGCGCATGTGCGACGTGAGGCCGATCGACGTCATTAGGTGGCAGAACGAGCTCACCGAGCACCGGGACGCCGACGGGAAGCCCTGGGCGCCGACGTACCTGCGCACGGTGAACAACCAGCTCAACGCCATCTTCAACCACGCCGAGCGCTACTACGGCCTCGCCGACAACCCGGTGCGAAGGGTCGACAAGATAGGCTCGAAGAAGGGCGGCGAGATGCAGTTTTGGACCAAGGACGAGTACCTGAGGTTCAGCGAGGCCGTCATGGACAAGCCGCTCTCGTTCCACGCCTTCGAGCTGCTGTACTGGACGGGCATCCGCTGCGGCGAGCTCCTGGCGCTCACGCCGTCCGACTTCATGCTGGATAGCTCGCGGCTGCGCATCAACAAGTCGTACCAGAGCCTCCGCGGCGTGGACACCGTGACCGACCCCAAGACGCCCAAGTCCGTGCGCACGATCGTCATGCCCGCCTTCCTTCGCGACGAGATGGCGGACTTCATCGAGATGCGCGACGACGTCGCCCCCGACGAGCGCCTGTTCGCCGTGACCAAGCACTTCCTGGCCCACGAGATGGAGCGCGGGTGCAAGGCGTCGGGCGTGAAGCGCATCCGCATACACGACATACGCCACAGCCATGTGAGCCTGCTGATAGAGATGGGCTTCTCCGCGCTGGCCATCGCCGAGCGCATGGGCCACGAGGCGGTGGACATCACCTACCGCTACGCGCACCTGTTCCCCACGAAGCAGGACGAGATGGCCGCCGCGCTCGACGGGGCGAGGGGGTAAGAAAGATGCCGTGCGAGAACAGCGCCCGCAAGCGCAGCAAGACGATGGCGTTCCGCTGCACCCCTGAGGAGCGCAAGCTCATATGCGAGATGGCCGCCTGGAGCGGCATGAGCAGGCAGGACTACATCATCGCCAAGCTAACCGATACGCAGGTCGAGGTGAGGCCCTCTGTGAGCGTTCAGAAGGCGTTGAAGGACTCGATGGCGGAGTTGTCCAAGGAGGTGCATCTGGCGACCTCCTACAGCGAGCTGAGCGAGTCCCTGCAGCAGAGGGTCGAGCTCGTGATGGGGTTCTTCCTGGCACTCGGCGAGGGGGTTGAGGTACCAGTGACGGAAGCGCCACCGCAAACCTCGCATTTGGTAGAGCCGACAACATCCGTCATGGATGCGGGCTCCGACACCGCAAGCATCTTCGAGATGGGGCGCATGTAAGGTTTAACGCCAGACCTCCAACGCCTTGTCCGCAAGCCATTCGGCGCGATCGGCGATATCGCCCTCGTCCCAAGACTCCTTCTCCAGGGCGCCGGCCATGGTCGCAAGGCCGGCGGCGCAGAGGGCAAGGCCGTCCTTGTATCCCTTTCCCTGCTTCTTGGTGGGCCAATCGGCATCGCGGATGGAGGCGTTAAGGGAATGCGTGATGATGGCGAGGTTGCCGAGCGTGAGGAGCTTCCTGTCCCTTCGCGTGGCAGCCTCATCGTCGAGGGCTCCCCATTTGTTGCGCCACTTCTTGGGCATCATGTGCTCGAGGGTGTACTGGTTGAACCCGAGCAGGGCCGTGCTGCTCATGCCTGGGCGAATGGCGCTTTCCAGCAGATAGAGAACGCCCTTGGACTGAAGATTGTACAAGCACGATTCCTCGAACGCCCTTCGAACCTCGTCATCGCCGGGCATGTACGTCGTCGCCTCTTCGTTGGCTTCAAGAGCCTTCCTCAGCGTCTCCGCGTCCTTCACCTCGTTCAGGATCAGCGAGGTGAACAGCCTGTTGTAGTTCTTCGTGGTCGCCTGAACCAGCGTTCGGCGGACGATGTAGCTCTCAAGCAGGGCGAAGACCTCGGATTCCTCGCCCGAAGACTCCGCGTTCTTGCGAACGTAGAGCACGTACGGGATGAGCGTCGAGTTCTTGAGGCCGAATATCAGCACGTTCAGGCGCTCGACGCCGGGAGCGGAGGGGATGTCCGCGTCGCAGCAGCTTGGGTCAAACGTGGACTCGAACATATCTTTACATTACCTTCTGAAACATATAGCGCACCTTGTCCAGGCGGCTGTTTGGACGGCGGGGCTGGATGACTGGCTTGCCGACAGCGGCCTGATACCCTTTCAGTTCTGTAAGGCATACGCTCTGCCCGTTGGTGTAAAAGGCCAGATCAGTACGGTATGCCTGTATACAGCGGGCGGGAATCTCGCCAGTAAAGACAACTTCATCCTTTTTTACCTGGACCGTTTCGATGGTGGCACAGTATTTCGGTGCATCATGATAAGCCCTGGAAAGATATTCCCGGGGCGCATAGAGGGTGAAGGAGAGATAAGGTTCCAGCAGTTGCGTCCCTGATTCCTTCAATGCCTGTTCCAATACAATCGGGGCCAATGAGCGGAAGTCCGCCGGCGTGCTGACCGGACTGTAATAAAGCCCGTATTCAAAGCAAATCTTACAGTCCGTTACGTTCCAGCCGAACAAGCCCTGCTCCAGCCCGTAACGGATACCATCCCTGACAGCGTTTTGAAAACTCTGGTTCAAGTATCCCAGCGAAACCCGGCTCTCGTATTGTACACCGGAGCCAAGCGGGAGTGGTGTAACAGACAGTCCGATGGATGCCCAAAACGGGTTGGGCGGCACCTCGATATGGATGGTGTGGCTGGCTGCTTTGAGCGGCCGCTCCATATAAATGACGGTGGGTTCCTTTACCACTGTTTCAAGCTTGTATTTTTCCGACAGCAAAGCGGAAACAACCTCCAACTGCACCCGGCCCAAAAAAGAAAGAATGATCTCATGGGTGATGGAATCCACCTCGCAGCGCAAAAGCGGGTCAGTATCCGCAAGTTGCGTAAGAGCGTCCAGCAGCCGTTCTCTTTGCGCTGCCGTTTTCGGCGCAATCGACGTCCGCAGCATGGGGAGGGGGTCCTCACGCCACCTTTTACGAGGGAGCCGGGTTGGGTCCCCTAATACATCGTTTAACCTCACGCTGTCGCTGGGAAGGATAACAATTTACCCGGATAAGCGGTGTCTGTCCGAACAATTTCCCCTTTGGATGGAATACGCATCTCTGTGATTTTCAGCTTTTCTCTCCCGGCCAGGGCCACCGTATCCCGCAGGCGCAGCGTTCCGCTGTATAGCCGTAGATAGACACGCCGCTGGCCGCAATCTGTATACTCCACCTTGAAAACGCTGCCGCATAGGGCGGCGCTCCCCTGTTCCCCAATCGGTTGGAACAGCCCTGTCACCGCATCCATCAACGGTTGAATGCCAAGGCCCTTTTTGGCGCTGCCATAATAGACCGGGAACAGGGAGGCGTCTTGAGCCCGCCGCTGTTCCTCCCGCACAAGTTTTTCCCGGCTGATTGGTTCTCCTGCGATATACTTTTCCAATAATTTATCGTTATTTTCGATGACCGCATCCCATGCTTCTATGTCGGTATTTTCCTCCAGGACTATTTCCGGGGACAGCGACACCGTCTGCTTGATGATAATATCGGCGGAGAGCTTATCCCGAACAGACTGAACCACGCTCTGCAAATCAACGCCAGCCTGGTCGATCTTGTTGATAAAGATAACGGTGGGAATGTTCATTTTCCGCAGGGCATGGAACAGAATACGGGTCTGGGCCTGCACGCCATCTTTAGCGGAGATCACCAAGATGGCCCCATCTAAAACAGCCAAAGAGCGGTACACCTCCGCCAAAAAATCCATGTGGCCGGGCGTATCCACAATGTTGACTTTACATCTGTGCCACTGGAAGGAAGTGACTGCCGCTTGAATGGTAATCCCACGCTGCCGCTCCAAAAACATGGTGTCCGTCCTCGTTGTCCCTTTTTCGACGCTCCCCGGTTCTGAAATGGCTCCGCTGGCATATAGCAGGCTCTCCGTCAAGGTCGTCTTTCCAGCGTCT
This sequence comes from uncultured Collinsella sp., assembly GCA_902464175.1. Classification (GTDB taxonomy): domain Bacteria; phylum Actinomycetota; class Coriobacteriia; order Coriobacteriales; family Coriobacteriaceae; genus Collinsella. The sequence goes on from CABQHZ010000002.1 coordinate 20,301, forward strand.
ACATGGGCAAGAATTCCAATATTGATTATTTTCATGTGATTGTCCTCCCTTTACTGCCCCGAAGGGCATAAAAATCCCCAGCAGTAAAATACTTTTACCGCTGGGGATGATAATTTGCGGACATACACATATACAGCATACACCTGTTTGTGAGTGCTGTTTTTGGGGATATGTCAAAATTGATAAGGCAAAAGTATTCTTAAATTGGGTACAAAAAACTAAGCCACTACAAAAGGGACTATCATAATCCTTTGTTCCCACTATTTGATTATAGTTTTATTTAAGAATACCTTGCCGCATATTTTTTACTCCTTTTCTGGACTTGAATTATTATATCACATCAGTTTTAGGAAAACAAGTATCTAAAAGAAATTTTTCTTCCCCTTATATGTAACAATCATACCGGCTTCCTAACGTTCAGAATGGTTTCTACTGTCTGCTGCGGTGTTTGGTTGGAATTGTCCAGCCAAAAGCCGATCCGTGGTGTTGTCTGCATTTTACTAAATACAAATTCAATGTATACAGAAAGAAATATATAAGGAGTGGGAGGGATTCCGCCGTAGTCGGCATTGTAGGAAAATCCAAAAGTTTAGATTTTCTCAAAATGCTTATCTTTTGGTCTTTGGTTCGGAATAGTGTAGTGCTGGCGGTCTATCTATTGTTTTCGGTTGCTTGCTTCTTTACCGTACATGAGCATTTTCACGGAGCGTATCATAGCTGTTCTCGTAGCAAATTTTGATATAGCTCTGGAGGCAGCCTTTTTCGATTTTTCTTAAAACAGCACACGCCTGATTTGTTGCGGCGTCAATTCGCAATGTAGCAACAGACCCCCGCGTTTTTCCCTCGCCATACATTGCAACAACAAGAGATTCGACAGGATAAACAACACAATTTGTTTCGCGAAGTGCAAGTTCGGTTATATAACCATCCGGTTCAGTAATGACCCCTTTTGTAGCCGAGCCACTCGTTATCCACGGAATCGTGCCATTTTCGTAATAGGCTTTGTTTGCCTTAAGGGGCGTTGCTCCTGTTCCTACTGGACAAACAGCGTTTACCCTTGCCCAGCTCCATCCCTCGGGGAGATCGAAAAGAATCTCCTTTTTGATGCACTTCGCTTCACCCTTGCCGTCTGCTCGCTTCTCATAGGGCAGCCCATCGGAACCAGTGAGATTACGATGTCGCCCGTGACGTCTTTCGGCTTGAAGTGCACCGTTTCTTTGATCGGGTAGTCCCTAATCGGTTGGATGTTCGGTTCGCGTGGTCTCTATGCGGGTAGTGACGGCGGCTCGAACGGCGGGTTCGGCCGCTTAGCCCTCACGACGGTTTTTGTTTCTCCGCCCGCTCTTCGGCGTAAAGGGTCTCATTCTGCGCCTCCAAGATGCGCGTAGCGTCGTCTATGCGCTCGACGCACCTCTCGCTTATCGACCTCAGGGCCAGGACCCCCTCGACGTCGAGCGGGTCCAGCTGGTCGGCGTGCGCCAGGGACTCGAGCAACTGGTCCAGGCCCCTCGTCAGCCTCCCGGCATCGCACACGGCATCGATCAGCTCCATGCGTTCCAACTTCTCTTCGTAGCCCAACATCAGCTCGACTCCTTCTCTCAACGGACGTGTTGCGCAGCACCGTAGCCGTTCCATGTGGAGAACCATCTCGCCGCCAGCAGTCCCGTGCGCATATCGGCCGCAAGCGGCGTTGGAAATGCCGTCCCGTTCCGGACCGAAGCGCCGCGACTCGGGAACTCGCCCCGTCCTCGCCGTGACGTTCCGACGTAAACCCTCGCGAGCGCCCCGGCAAAGGCCGACGAATCGCATCCCATGCCCGGAAGCTTCGGCGCCCATGCCTGATTCCATGCCGCACGCCTTCGCCCCATTGATCCGAAACACCGCCCTGGCGCTCCTTGGACGCGCAGGGTCGCACGCCGGCGGGCTCCCTGCAAGGGCCGCGACACTTTTTCGGGTTCTTCGCCCCATGCGCTCCGCGCGCGAACAACGCGAAAAACTGCCGTCGGAATACTTCTATTTCCACGCCCGACTTCGCTTCCTCCCTTGCCGGCACGCCCGCGCTGCATGCGACTCACGCGGCGCAAGGCACGCCACAGGGGCGGGCCTCCGAGTCTAAGGAGCAAGACATGAACGACATGAAGGAAAAGGCGATGGGCGCGGTCAAGGCCTTCCTCGAGCGCAAGGGCTACGAGATCGTCGACGAGGCCTGGCAGGGGCCCGAGGGCATCGGCGGGATCGACCTCGTGGCGGTGGACGAGGACGGGACCCTGGTCTTCGTCGACGCCACGGTCCGCATCGGGACGGACGGCTTCCCCGAGGCCCATAGGGCGCGCGGGCTGCGCGAGGCGCTGGCGGCGACGTGGCTCGCCGGCAACGGCGACGACTACGCCGACACCCCAGTCCGCTTCGACGAGGTGGCGATGATGGTCGTCAAGGAGAACCGAGCGCTCCTGCGCCACCACATCAACTGCTTCGGCGAGATGGAGCCGCTCTCCTAGGCGGCGCGCCCGGCCCCGGCCCCTGTCCCACGAAAGCGTACATATCCGTACGTTTTCGTGGTACACTCCGCTTGTCGGACAAATTCGTACGGTTTTGTCCCGACGCTCCGAGACTCGGGACGCGCCGGACCGGATGCGGCGAGGCGCGCCCCACGCTAGAGAGGACGCGACCCATGCGCACGATAGCCATTTCCAACTACAAGGGCGGCGTCGGGAAGACGACGACCGCCGTGAACCTGGCGGCCATCTTCGCCGCCAGGGGCCTTCGGACCCTGCTCGTCGACCTCGACCCGCAGGCGTCAGCCACCGACTTCTTCGGCCTCTACGACCGCGCCGCCTCCGAGCGCCGCACCTCGGTCGAGCTGCTCTACGGCGGCGCGCCCGTGGAAGAGGTCGCCTACGCCGCCGGGGAGGGCCTCGACGTGGTGGCCTCGACCATCGACCTCGTCGACCAGAACGAGATGCTTCTGCGCGAGCAGCGCCTCAAGTTCGCCCTCGACGACGCCTCGGGCTCCTACGACGTCTGCCTGATCGACTGCAGCCCCGTGATGCGCAGGCTCGCCTTCAACGCCTACCTCGCCGCGGCGGAGGGCGGCATGGTCGTCATCCCCGTGAAGCTCGACTCCACCGTGATGCGCGGCACGGCGCTCACCGTGGAGGCGACGCGCTCCATCGCGGACGCTCTGCGCATGCCCACGCCCAGATGGAAGATACTGCGCACCTGCGTGCCCGGCCGCATGACCAACGCCGAGGCTACGGGCGCGGCCGTGCTCGACGGTTTCTTCCCGGGCGAGCAGTTCGAGACGGTAATCCACGCGAGCAGCAAGGTCTGCGAGGGCAGCTGGCAGTGGAAGCCGGTGGCCGCCTTCGAGCCGGGGAGCCGCCCCGCGCGCGACTACGAGGCGCTGGCAGACGAGGTGTCCCGTGAGCTCGCCTAGCCAGGTGGCCGCGGGCTTCACCATCACGGGGCTGCTCGACGGCGCGTCGCGCACCCGCGGGCGCTACCCGGTGTCCGAGATAGCGGTGGCCGACATCGCCGACCACCCGGCGAACGCCGCGTACTCCATGGACCCGGCCGGCATAGCCGAGCTCGCCGAGTCCATACGCGCCGACGGCCTCACCGACCTGCCGCTGGTGCGCAAGGTCGGCGACGGCTCGTGGCAGATGGTCTCCGGGCACCGGCGCAAGGCCGCCTACGCGCTGCTCGCCAAGGACGACCCCGCCTACGAGAGGATGCCCTGCCGCGTGATAGAGGGCATCGACGACGAGCGGGCGGTGACGCTGCTCCACGCCGCGAACTACTTCACCCGCGCTCTCACCGTGACCGAGCGCGCAGCCGCGACCGAGGCGCTCAGGGGCGACGCCGTGCGCCTGCGCTCCGAGGACCCGTCGCTTTCCGGCATGCGCGTCGACGACGTTAAGGCCGCCATCATCGAGCGGCAGACGGGCCGCAAGGTCTCCGGCAAGACCATCGCGCGCGAGGAGAGGCTTGCCCGCATGATCGCCGAGGACCTCTCGCCCGAGTGGGCCGCCGAGGCCGACCGCGGCAACCTTTCCGCCGAGGCGGTGCGCTCGCTCGCGGGCATGCCGAAGGGGCGCCAGGCGGAGATGCACGCCGCCATGGAGCCCTGGCGGCGCACCAAGCGGGAGCTCTCCGACTACGTGAGGAGCGGGGGAAAGGCGCGGCCCGGCCCCGACGGGCGCATCGCCAAGGCCGCGAGGCTCGTCGCCGACTTCCTCGAGAGGCCGCCCGAGAGCCCGAGCGCGGCCGACCTCACGCTGCTGCGCGAGATGGCGCTCATGACCGCCCCGTACGCGGATGCGGGCACCGATGCCCGAAAGCGCCGCAGAAGGGCTTCAGGTTCGAAATCCAGCAAGTAGCCTATGGCGTCCGACATCGCGTCGGGCGTCCATAGCACTTGGGGACCGGGCGGCCTCGGACCCGTCATGCCGCGGGCCGTTGGGGAGCCCGCTTGCGCGAGGCCCGGTCCCAGAGGCGGCGCCCGAGCCGGGCCGCCGCCTGCGGGGGATCCCCCGCGCCCCTAGAGAGACGCGCCCGCCGCGCGGCGGGCCCGAGGAAAGGAATCCGCCATGGAAGAGGAAGCCGGCGCCGCCAAAGGCAAGGAGCGCCGCGTCACGTTCCGCATGGAGGGAGGCGACTACGACGCGCTCTGCGAGCGGTGCGAGCGCGCCGGGCTCAGCAAGTCGGAGTACCTGCGCTACCTCGTGCGCATACCGCTGTCGACTGAGGCCAACGCGGGAGACGAGCACCGCATACTCGTGGACCGCAGGGCCCTGTGGGCGATGTCGCGCGAGCTCACGAAGTGGGGCTACCACTACAACCAGGCCGTGCACGCGATGAACCTCATCAACTTCCACGCCCGCCATGGGCGCGTCGACCGCGACCTCGTCGCGGGGAGCGTCCCGACGATCGAGCGGGAGCTCGCCGACGTGAACGCCGCGGCCCGCGAGATGGCGGCCGAGCTCGGGCGCATCGGGGCCGACTCGCTCGTGGAGGGCTCGCCATGCCGATCCTGAAGCCGATAAGCGGCCACGGCTCGACGGGCGGCATCCGCCGCTACCTCGAGAAGGGAGGCCGCGCCCTGGCGCGCGACCTGTTCAACCTGAGCTACGACGAGCGCGACGCCGGCGCGCTGGGGGAAGACGCCAAGGAGGCCTGCGCCTGGGACGCCGAGATGGACGCCACGCGCGCCGCCCTCGGCACGGACGCGCCCTGGAGGGGAAAGCCCGCGCGCACGTTCAAGCACTTCGTGCTCTCGCCGGACCCCGGCGACGACATCGACCTGGCTGCGCTGCGCGAGCTCGCGTGCTCGTGGGCGCTCAAGCACTTCGGCGACCACGAGATCGCCATCGTCTACCACGACGACAACGCCCGCGGCATACCTCACGCGCACATCGTCGTGAACAACGCCAACCTCCGCACCGGCTACCGCATGCAGACCCAGCACCCCGAGGACCTCAACCGAGACCTTCAGGACATGGCGCGCGAGCGCGGGCTGTCGGGGCTCTCCAACGACCGGGCTCCCGAATCGCCGTCGAAGGCGCGCGGGCGCGCGGGCGCGGGCGGGCCCAGGAGCCGCAGGAGCGTCTACCTGGGCCGGGCCGAGAAGGAGATCATGCGCTCGGGCGGCTATTCGTGGGTCGGCGACATCCGCGCCCGCGTCGCGCTCGCCAAGACCACGGCGCGCGACGAGGCGGAGTTCCTCGGCGTCCTCGACGCCCTGGGCGTGCACGTCGCCGACAACTCGGCGAAGGCGCGGCGGGACGACTGGGTGTTCAGCCTGGCCGAGGAGCCGTCCAAGAAGGTAAGCGGCGAGCGGCTGGGGTTCGTCTACGGCAAGGAGATGCTCCGCCGGCGATTCGAGCGCGAGGGCGCCTACCGTCCCACGGACGCGAGCACCGCGCGCATCCGCGAGGCCGCCGAGCGGGCCCTCGAGCTCAACGACCTCTCGGAGCTGAGCAGGCTCTCCTCGGCGCTCGAGACCTGCGCGAAGTTCGACGTCGAGTCCATCGAGGAGTTCGGGCTCAGGATGGCGACGCTCGAGCGCCGAGGCCAGGCGGGCGGCGAGGGGTACCGCCGCCTAGAGACTGCGCGCGCCTACATGGCGGAGAACGGCCTCATGCCCCTCAAGACCCGCTACGGGAACGGTGAAGGGCGCGGCGAAGCCGGCGGCAACCAGCGCGGCAGCCGGCATGAGGACGAGCGGCAGCGCATCCTCGCCGCCGAGCGGCAGCGGGCCCAGCAGGACCAGCGCAGGGAGAGGGGCCGGAGATGATGGTGAGGATAGAGTACGAGGGCGGCAGGACGACGCTGTTCGACACGCTCTCGTTCACGGAGGGGTCGCCGTTCTCCGGCGCGAACATGCTCACGGAGTTCGAGCTCGAGATGCGCGAGGAGCCCGAGAAGGGGCTCTGGCTCACGGCGAACTGGCACCAGGTGCGCGACGACTGGCGCGCTGACGCGCCCGCGGACGGCATCCCGGCGGCGCGCAGGTCCCGCGGGTGGCGCTTCATGCTGGCCTCGGAGGCCGAGCTCGGGCGAGCCCGCCGCGTCCTGCTCGACGGCGACGAGGCGTTCGCCCGGGTGCGGGGCTATCTATGTGATGCCGCTGCGATTTGCGCTTGCTACCGCGAGCACGTGGGCCCTCCCTCAAAACCGCTGAAGTCGCAGATAAGGGACCTGCAGCGCGCTCTTGGGAGGGCGGAGGTCCCGGGCGTGCCCGACGAGCTGGCGAGGCTGCTCGTGGAAGAGAAGGAAGAGGGCGCCGAGGAGGGCGCCCGCAAGGTCAAGGAAGATTGGGGTGACGTCGATGAAGAGGCTTGGTAGGTTCCTCATGGCGGCGCTTAAGGTCACGCTGGGCTTTTTCGTCTGGCTGTTCCGTGCCGTGTTCAAGTGGGTGATGTGAGAAGAGGCGGGCAATTGCCCGCCTCTTTCCGTTGTGCGATTTCGATTTCCCACGGCTAGTCCCGGTCGTCGTCGCCGGCTGCGCAGCAGGCGTAGGCCGTGAGCGTGAGGAGCCCCATGAGGAGCCCTATTCCGAAGGGCGCTAATCCCATCCTTCCACCTCCTTCGCGTAGACGACGGTGCGCGAGTTGCTCGTCTGGTAGCTGCACGTCACGAAGGCCCAGGCCTGCGCGACGTCCGAAGGCTCTTCCAGGACGACCTCGCACCGGGACAATTTGTCCCCGAGGTAGGCGGCGAGCTCCGCCGCGTCGGCGAAGTCGGTCCGCTTGCCCTCCGAGCTCGCGTCGACCACGTCGGCCGCGAAGACCTTGAGCTCGATCGCCTTCTCGCGGGTGTAGACCCGGATGGTGCGGTGCCCCTCGGCGAAGTCGCGCGACGAGTACTGCGCGAGCGGCGCGAACATGGTGCCGTCGGACATGTGGTGCCCGTAGACGATGACGAGCGGGCTCTCGGCACCCTGCGCGCACCCGGCATCTATGTAGGGAGCGCCCCACGCGGATCTTTCGCCGCCGGCGTCGTGCGTGAGGTAGAAGTCGGGCGATTCGGGCCGGCCCTGGACGATCGGGTAGTCGACGGTCGTGCCCGGCACGCGCACCCAAGCGACGACGGAGGCGGGAAGGGCGTCCCAGTCGATGCCGCCTCCCGTCTCTTGAGCCTCCATTGTCGCGTCCTCTTCCGCAGTAGGCACCTCGTGCACCTCGTAAGGGTTCCTCTCGGACAGCGGCAGGACGGCGAGCGCCCCCATCGCCAGCAACGCCACGGCAATGGCGAGCGCCGTGGCGGCTTTCCCTTTGTTCATGTCCTCCCCCGTTCGCAGGGGAGGCCCCGGGCGAGCGCCCAGGGCCTCCGGTTCGGTATCGATGCGGCGCCGCTACTCTTCCGGCTCTTCGTCTGCCGCGTCCTTGCTTGCGCCGGCCGTCTTGCGCTTGCGGTACGCGAGCGCCCCGCCCGCACCCGCCGCAGCTGCCAGAGCGATGCCCGCGGCCACGGCGTAGCCGGTGCCGTCGGGGGCGTCGGCCCCGGTCTTGGCGTAGGGCTCCTCGGGGACCTCGGGCGTGCCGGGGTTGTCCACGACGACGCTCTGCTCGGCGGAGTCGATGTCCTCGTGGGCCGCCACGACGTTGCCGGCGGAGTCCAGGACCTTCTCGAAGACGACGAGCTCGTCTCCCTCGGCCAGGCCCTCGGTATCGAACTCGAAGGTCACCTCGACGGTGCCGGAGGGTGCCTCGGGCTCGAAGGGCGTGCGCGCGGTCACCTCGTTGCCGTCCTTGTCGAGGAACGGCTCTCCGGTGCCCTTGTCCATGAGCGTGCCCACGGCGATGTAGGTCTCGCCGGGGACGAGGCCCTTGTAGGCCACCGTGTCGATGACCTTGGCCTTGCCGGCCTCGATGACCTGGTCGCCGTCGGCGGCGTCGGCCGCCTGCGTGCCCACCTCGACGGCGACGTGGACTGTCTGGCCCTCGTCGGAGAGGTCCGCGTGCGACGCCACCTCGGCCTCGTCCTTGCGTAGGCTCTCGAACGCGACCAGGTCGCGGCCGCCGAGCAGGCTCGCGTCGAAGGCGATCTCGACGTCCTGGCTGCCGGTCGAGAGCGCGGGGGCGAACTCGGCCTTGGCCTCCACGGGCACGCCCGAGGCGTCGGCCACGGGCTCGCCGGTCGCCTTGTCGACGAGGGTGGCCGAGAGCTCGTACTCCTCGCCGGCCTTCAGGCCCTCGTAGGCGACCGCGTCGACGACCTTGGCCACGGCGTCGGCCGAGACGTCCTTGTCGCCGTCCGCCCCGTCCTTTGCCGTGGTGGAGATGCGCGGGCCCTCCTGGTCGTCGAGGCCCATCCACACGGCCTTCGCGACCGTCGAGTCGCGATCGATCCAGAAGCTCCTCGTGATGAGCTCGAGGCCCTCGTTGGCATCGCAGCGCAGCTCGGTCATGGTGTAGGCGCCGTACGGCAGGGCCGCCAGCGAGTCGTCGACCGGCGCCGAGGAGCCGTCCTCGCCGAGCGAGAACCAGATGCCGGCCTTCGGGTCCATGTCGGCGGCAGCAATCGGGCCCTCATGGCCGAGCAGGGCGTCGTTGGCGTTGGTGTCCCTCGAGTGCCTGTTCCAGCTGCTCGAGGTCGACGCGTCGCCGTTGCGGTCCGTCACCAGCACGTGCGTCTCGCCGGTGGCCGCGTTCTCGATGGCGAACGGGACCATGAGGCCGGCGTTGTCGGACTCGCTCTTCTTGGAGAGCTCGAGATCGTTGCGCACCACCTGGTCGCGGAACTCGAGCGCGGCGCCGTCCGCGGAGGCGCTCACGATCTCGCCGCCGGTGCGGACCTCGAAGGTGCGGGGCTCGCCGTCGGTTAGCAGGTAGCTCCCGTTCGTCGCCGTCTCCCGCACGTCGTAGGTTCCGTACGGCAGTGCGCCGGCCGCGGTCTGCGCGGTGTAGGCGCCGGCCTCGTCGTTCCATGCGGTGGTCAGCGTGGCCACGGCTTCGCCCGGCTCGCGCCATTCGCCGTCAACGAGGACCTTGTGCGCCGAGCGGTTCGTGACGGTGAACTCGATCCCGTCGAGGCCGGGGTGCTCGCCAGGCGCCTCCTTGTGGCCGCTGCCCGCGAGCGCCTCGGACGCCTGCAGCTCCTTGTCGGACTTGGTCACCTGCACGCCGCCGCGGAAGACCTCGTCGGTCACGGGGTCGCCCGTGAGGTCGCGCACCTCGTCGGCCTTCACGGTGAACGCGACGGAGGCGTCGCTGGCGTCATAGCCCTCGGGCGCGCCGGACTCGACGATGCGGTAATTGCCCGCGGGAAGTGCGTCGGCGCCGGTCGCGGCGACGTGCGACCCGTCCTCGGGCGCGGTCTTGATCGTGGCGCATACCTCGCCGTCGGCGTAGTACTTGCCGCCGACCAGCACGTAGCGGCCGGTCTCGTTAACGACGGAGAAGCTCGCGCCGTCGAGCGAGGCGTCGCCCTGGGGCTCCGCGCCCGCCTCGGAGTCCGTTTTGGCGACCTTGACTCCGCCCGTGGACCAGCTGAAGCTCACGAGCGTCTGGGAGCCGCCGCCGGTCCTGACGCAGAACGCCTCGAACCCGGCGGATACCTTGCCGGCGCCCGCCTTCATCTTGGCGAAGGTCCCGCCGATCAGCTCGGATTTCGCCCAGGAGGCGAACTCGGAGCTCGTGCCGTGCGTGGCCGCCGACTCGGACCCCGAGTAGGCGTAGGCGATGAGCACGTGGCTCGCAGCCGCGTACTTGGCGTCGTCCCAGCCGCCGCCGTCGTACCAGCTGCCCGGGAACATCGACGCGTCGAAGCCGGGAGAGCCGAACGAGTACCAGATTGCCGCGGTCACGTCGCCGCTCGGCACGGGGCTCGTCGAGTAGGAGCCCGGCGCGGGCGTCGGGGACGAGGGCTCGGCGCAGTAGGCGATGTTCCCGTCGGCGCTCATCCATGTGGTGGCGAAGCCGCCGTAGGGGATCTTGCCGCCTATGGACACGTCGACCGTGCTCGGCGCGGCGTAGGCGGGCGAGGTCGCCACGGAGGCGAGCAGCGCCCCCGCCGCCAGGATGAGCGCCATGGCGCATCGGAGGAGCTTTTCCTGCAGGGTGCAGTCTTTCGCTGCGTTCATCTTTCCGCCTCCCTATCTCTCGACGCTTCGCTGGGCGCGGGGCGCCTCGTGCTCGGCGGCGCGGCTCGCCTGGCGGGCGTGCTCGGCGCGCTCCGCGAGGTAGCGCGAGCGCCCTGCGTCAACGGCCTCCTTGAGCTGCGCCGGCATGACCTTCACGGTGTCCTTGACCGCGCGGCCGCCCTCGTCGAGCTCGGGCTGGCCGTCCGGGCCCATCACCGTCTTCCTCAGCCACACCTCGCGGTTCGCGAGCAGCGGTATGTCTCTGAAGTCGGCCCCCTTGAAGCGGCTCTCGTTCACGAACATGGGGCTGAACTCGTAGCCTCCCACGTCCACGCCGTCGACGACGGTGCCCTTGGGAAGGGTCGCCGAGTTGAAGGTCCTGGCCTCGCCGGTCGCGCGGTCGGTGTACTCGATGCCCTCGCGCACGAAGCTCTTGTGCAGCGAGAGGTACACGTTCTTCCTCTCTTCCATGTCTTTCCTCCTTTTCGTTTTCAATCGGTCCTTGTCTTCATCCGCCGGGACGCGTGCCCCGGCGCGGCGCCCCTATCTCATGGCGACCGCCCCCTTCCTCGCTTTTCCGCTAGAAGCCGCTCACGATGTCGCGTGCCCAGGAGCCGCTCTTCACGAGGGCCAGGATGAGCAGCACGCACATGGCCAGGTACTGCAGCGCGTAGGTGAGCCCGTTCGCGACCGCGTCGGCCGGGGTGCCCGTCCCGGGGTTCGCCCCGGTGAGCCCGCCGAGCACGAGCGGGAACGATATGAGCAGCACGAGGATGATGACGCCGGCGATGCAGACCGCCCCGAAGCTCTTCAGGTAGCCAAGGCCTATCTGGCGCGTGGCGTCCATGCCGAGGAACGCCAGCGGGATCGGGGCGAACGCGGCCATGATGTAGAGCTGGAGCGCGCGGGCCCAGCAGACCACGAGGGCGACGACGTAGGCCGCCAGCACCACGACCCAGCTGATGAGGCTCACGACGAGCATGGCGATGAGCGACGGGATGTCGTCGTCGGTGGTGACGACGGACACCTCGGGCAGGTCGAGCGCGCCTCCGGCGCCGAAGAGCGCCTCGACTCGGTCGATGGCGAGCCCGCAGACCTCGTAGATCGACGCCATCAGGTCGAAGCTGTTCTGTATGAGGAACAGGAACACGGCGAAGAACACGAGGAGGAAAACGACCTCCTTGACGCCGGGAAGGCTCTGGCTGCCGTCCATGCGCTGGGATATCTCGATGAGCTTCAGGGTGAAGACCAGGCCGAGCACCCCGCACCCGATCGGCAGGATGGCAACCTGCCACACGCCCCGGGCGACGTCGTGCATGGTCAGGTCGCTCGAGCTCGTGAGCATGTGCGCGAAGTCGGCCGAGAGGATCCCGTTCGCGCCGATCGACCCGAGCACGCCCGTCTGCGCCTTGAACATCCAGTTGCAGCAGTCGCGCAGAAGGCCGCACAGCCAATCGTTGACGTCCCCGGCGATGTCGGCGTATGCCGGCTGTGCGGGGACGAGCAGGAGCGCGCAGAGGGCGAATGCCGTCGCGGCGGAGATGGCGAACGCCCTTCGGCGTCGCGATTCAAGCGCTCGCACGGCTACATCACCTCCAGCGAGCCGCCGCGCGAGACCACGGTGACCACCGTCGAGGCGGGGTCGTCGAGCGTGAAGGTCGTCGACGCGACGTTCCCGGCGTAGTCGAGCCACACCTCCTTGTCCCAGGTGGCTCCCGTCGCCTGCGGGGACACCTTCGCCGCCTTCCCGGCGACGGCCTCCTCGATGGCGGCGGCATCCGCGCCCAGCGCCTCTGAGAGGCGGTCGTCGGTGCCGGTCACGGAGAACGCGCCGTCGCGTTCCCTCTGGGGCGCGTACGCCTGCGTCAGGAGGTCGCAGGCCAGGGTGCGGGCGTCCCCGTCGCCCGAGACCTGGATGAGCGACAGGCCTCCCGCCTTGTCGCCGGTTCCCTTGACCTCGATGGGCACGCTGAGCACGCCGCCGGCCTCGGAGGGCTCCTCGGCCGAGAAGAACCAGGCGCGCTCGGAACCGCCCGCGCTCTCCACCATGGCGCCCTCGACGATCCGCAGCGTGGCTGTCGGGTCGTCGGCGCCCGTCCATGCGGTGTTCCAGAGCGCCTCGGCGCCCGAGGCGGCCTTCCCGGTTGCCGCATCGGTGCCTGCAGCCGCGGGCTGCTCTTGCTCCTGGGGACTATCCTGCGCGCCTTCCTGCGGGGCGATGGCGCAGCGCGCCGCGCCCGCGCCGAGCGCCACGACGAGCGCGCTTGCCGCGACGGCGGCCATGACCCTTGACTTTCCCTGCATTGGTTTCTCCTATCTCGCGGTGAGCGCGCAGCTGAAGCTGCCGATGCCGCTCGCTATGCGGCACACGTCGCCCGTTCGCGGCTCGTGTATGTACCTGTCGTCGCCGATGTAGATGGCCACGTGGCCCGAGCGGTAGAGGATGTCGCCGGGCTTCGCCTCCGAGAGCGGTATGCGCCTGAGCTCCTCGTACTGGGAACCCGTGTAGTGGCTTATGCGGATGCCCGCCTGCGCGTAGCAGTACTGCGTGAGCCCGCTGCAGTCGAGCGCCTTGCCGGGAGTCGAGCCTCCCCACACGTAGGGCACGCCGAGCTGGCTGTACGCCGCCTCGACGATCGCGTTCCCGTTCGCGGTCGAGTCCTTCAGGTCCTCGACCGTCATGGAGTCGAACCTGTAGAGGCCCCATTGCGCCATGATCGACTTCAGGGACTCGACGTAGGACGAGTCGGTCGCCCAGCCGGCGTCCTTGAGCCCCTCGGCCATCCTGTCCGAGTCGTGCCTCTCGATCGCCTCCTGGATGAGGGCGTTGCCCGAGTAGCGCTCTGCCTGCAGGAAGACCCTGCTGCGGAAGCGGATGCACTCGGCGTCGCCGGTGAAGCGGATGAAGCTCGCCGTGATCTGGGTGTGCTCGCCGGGCACGTATTCCTCGCTGGTGGCCCAGTTCGCCTTGCCGGCCACCTCGGGGCAGCCCGCGTAGCCCGACCACCACTTCATGCCGAAGAGGTTGTGGTCGTGCTCTGCGAGCTGACTCATGCGGTCGCCCTGGCCGGACTCCTGGATGATCTGCGCGATGGTGCAGCCCGCCGGGTGCCCGTACTCCTCCTGGCACTCGAGCGCCGCCTCGACCATCTCGTAGGTGATGTAGGGCGGCAGCCCCTCGAGGCCCTGCTTGGAGGCCGCGTCGTCCCAGAAGCCGAACAGCGCGCTCAGCAGCTGCGCGACGGCGAGCGCGCAGGCGACGAAGGCCACGATGCCGGCCACCGCCCCGAGCAGGGCGGGCGCTGCGCCCGAGACCGCGCCCGCGATCGCGGAGGCGGCGCCCTTCGACCCCGCGGCTCGGGCCGCCTCGCCCGACGCCTGCGCGGCCGCCTGGGCCGCCTGGTGCTTGGCCGGGGCGGTCGCGCCGGCTGCCTCGGGGCCGCGCGCGCCTCCCTTTGGGGCGCCGAGCGCGGTCGCCGCCTTGCGGCTGCCTTGGGCTGCTTTCTTCGCCTTCCTCTGCCGCAGCCTTCCCGCGGCCTTCTTGGCCGCACGCCCCGCGTCGTACATGCCCGAGGCGCCCTCGAGCTCCTCCGAGTCGTCGAGCTGGGAGACGGCCTCCCGGGCGATCGCCAGCTTCGCCGCATCGACGCGCGAGCGCATCGCGGCCGCCGCGCGCCGGTCGCCGGCTGGTTGGGACAATTTGTCCCCGAGCCCGCCTTCCGGCGCGTCGGGCCTGGAAGGGCGCCCCTTCGCCGTTGCGGCGGGGCCTCCCGCCTCGTCGAGCGGGCCGGCACCCTCCGAGACGTTTCCCAGGGCGTCGCGCTCGGTCTCCGCGACGTCGCCCGCGGTGAGCACGTCGCGGCGCTGCGCCCCGACCACCTCGAGCATCCCGCCGCCCTCGCTCGGGCCGGCCATTCCTATTCCTCCGCCTCTCGCGCCGCCCGGCGCATCTCGCGCTCGGCGACCTCTGCGGGCTTGGTGTTCCACAGGTCGTAGAGCGGGCCTTTCGGGAAGTCGTCGGTGATGGGCACGCGGATCCCGGCGCTGATGAGCAGGCCCTCGCCGGGCTTGACGGCGTCGCCGATGTAGCCGCGCTCCGTGGCGGAGAGCTGGAGCATCTCCGCCCATGCGTCGAGGTCGGCGGTGGACTGCTTGTGCAGCAGGAAGAACTCGGAGTTGAGCACCATGTCGCGGGCCTCGGCGTTGGCCAGCATGTGGCTCGTGTTCTGGCTGATGCCGGTGCAGATGAGGCCGAACTTGCGCCCCTCGCGCCACAGGCGGGCGAAGTACTCGACCACCGTCGGGTGCGCGAAGAGGCTCTGCACCTCGTCGATGTAGAGCCAGGTGTAGTTGGGGCGCGGCGGCGTTACCATCACGCGGTTGCGCACCATCTCGAGCGCCGTGATCATGCCGAACACGCGCATGTTCTGGCCGAGGCCGTGCATGTCGATGTTGGTGATGCGGTTGTCGAGCGCCACGTTGCTCTGGCCGTTGAAGAAGGAGAACGCGCCCTTCACGTAGCGCTCGTAGCGCAGCGCGATGTCGGCGGCCTCGGGCTCGGGCTGAGCGAGCAGCGCCGCGTGGAAGTCGCCGAGCGTGGGCAGGCGGCCGTCCCTCGCGCACTCCCGGTACGCCTCGCCGACGCAGCGGGCGATGATCGAGCGGTCGCGCTCCGGCAGGCCCTCGCGGCCCTCGGCCATGAGCGCGCTCGAGAGCGCGAGCACCGCGTCGGTCTTGTACGCGAGCTTGGCGGCGTCGGCGCGGTCCGCGACGTCGGCGGTGTCGAGGGGGTTGAGCACCGCCGAGCATCCCGGGGCGAGCTCGACGTTCGCGCCGCCGAGCGCGCCGACGAGGTTGCCGTACTCGCCGGCCGGGTCGAAGATCACGACCTCGTCCTCGGGGTGCGCGAGCACGGTGTTGGTTATCTCGCGCTTCACCGAGAAGCTCTTGCCCGAGCCGGGCTTGCCGCACACGAAGCCCATGGGGCTCGCCAGGCGCTTGCGGTCGCACAGCACCAGGTTCCCGCTCTCCCTGGACTGCCCGTAGTAGCCTCCGCCCGCCTCGTCGAGGCTCTGGCTGGCGAAGGGCATCTGCATGGCCACCTGCCCCGTGGTGAGGTAGCGGCTCACGGTGACGTGGTTGTCCCCGAGCGGGAGCACCGAGTTGAGAGCCTGGCGCTGCCGGAAGTGGAGCGGCTCGAGGCCGATCGTGCAGCCCTGCGCGACGCTCGTCACCTGCTGGACGCGGCGGTCGAGCTCCTCGAGGCTGTCGGCCCAGGTGTAGACGAGGCCCGTGTAGACGAACAGGCGCTCGGACTTGTTGCGCAGGAAGTCGAGCAGCTCCTCGGCCTCCTCCTTCGAGAAGCGCAGCTCGGGCGGCAGGATCTGGTAGTCGTAGCCCTTCTTCACGGCGCTCATCTGCTCGTCGATGATCTCCTTGTCCATCCAGTCGATCTGGCGCTTCACGAGCGCGAGCGCCTCGCTCTGCGCGATGGGCTGCACGTGCAGCGTCACGTTGAGCGGCAGCGGCAGGTCGATGATGGAGGCGAGGTAGGTCTCCTCGATGACCGACCCGAAGCTGCGCACCGCGAGCACCGCGCCGTAGCGCCCGTCGCTGCGGAAGCAGTCGGACCTGCCCTCGGGCTTGAAGTCGAGCGTGGAGGGCATGACGAAGTCCTTCGTGCGCGCTCCCGACGTCGGGGACAATTTGTCCCAGGAGAACTCGAAGCGCGACCCCGGGCGCAGCTGCCCCTGCAAAAGCTCGAGCCTCTCGACGCCGTCGAGGGCGCGCGACGAGCAGCGTATGCGCGCGAGCGTCTGCTCCACGTCGCCCCGGATGCGCGCGAGCTTGGGCACCGCGGCGTCGACGTCGTCGGCGCCCACGGCGTAGGTCAGGTAGCGGTGGCGCACGAGGTTCGAGACGCCCTCGCGCATCTTGTCGTTGAGGATCCGGTTGTACTCTTCGGCGAGCCCGGCGGTGGCGCGCTCCCCGGGCTCGAAGAAGACCTTGCGGCCGACCTCGTCGGCGGGGATGGGCGCGTTCACTACCTGGAGCTGCACGTGGGAGTCCGCCGGGAAGTAGTTGAACAGCGAGCTCATCACGGTGAAGGCCGTCTCGCGCGCCTCCTTGCGCGCGGACTGGTAGCTGATGTCGGAGAACTCGACCGTCTGGCTGAACACCCCGGGCATCACCTGGGCGATGCCGTCCCTGTACATGGCGTCGTAGCCGACGTAGGCGGCCATCTCGCGCGAGCGGTCGCGCTCCCGGCGGCGCCTCTGCCGCTCGGCCTCCGCGCCCTTCGAGGCGTCCTTGCGCCCGCCCGTGCCGCCGAGGAGCAGCCCGAGGGTGCTCGGGCGCTTCGGCCTATTCTCCTTGTTGCTTCTTGCTCGGCTCATAGAGCTCGGCTCCTTTCTTCCTTGCCCTGCGCCTCGCGCGACGTCCCGGGCGGCCCGGGCGCGGCGAGCCCTCGGGGAGGCTCCCGGCGAGGCAGGGCTCGTACGCGAGCAGCTGCGGGGAGAACTCGTGTGCCGCCAAAAGCGGCAGCAGCTCCTCGGCGCGCATGCCGAAGGGCCGCCAGAACCCGGCGAGCCAGAACGGCATGCTGCAGAGCATGATCGGGAAGGCCGCGTCCGCGACGTCGGCGTGCAGGCCCAGGTGGACGAAGGCCGCCGCCCCGACCGCGCTGCCGAAGCCGAGCGACACGCATGCGAGCGTGCGCAGGCTCATCTTCCCGACGATCTTCTCCTCGTACTCCCCGATGTCCTTCTGCACCGGTATCCGGAGCGCCATCCGCGACGCCCCCTATGCCGGCAGCCAGGACGTGTCCAGCTGCCCGAAGTAGACCGACGCGGCGATGATGATCGCGCCGCCGGCGATGGTGGAAATGGCGGTCGCGATCTGCGGGCCGCCCTGCTGCTCCCTGATGGCCAGGCCGAGCGAGACCGCTCCCCACACGACCAGGAAGCCGCCGAGGAAGGTCACGCAGCCCGACACGAGCTTGATGACGTTTGCGAGCATGCTGCTCTCCTTTGCTTTCGGTTGACGATGTTCCTTGCTGCTCCTCCCCCGCGGCGGGGGAGGCCCGCGCCCTCCGCGGCCCCGTCACGAGGCGCCGTCCTTCCGCCTGCGGTACTCCGCGAAGTCGAACGGGCCGCGGCGCGTGGCCTCCTCGAGCAGGCGCGAGCGCGGGTGGCGCTCGAGCCGGTACTTCCGGTCCATGAGCGGCATGCACCCGTTCACGAGCACGAGCGCGTCCTCGCGCGGCATGCGCGCCACCTCGGCGGGCTGTATGAGGTCGCGCTCGGAGATGCCGCGGTTCACGGTCCGGGTCCAGCCGGCGCCCCGCGAGTCGCTCTGCGTCTCGCTCGCCACCGTCTGCTTGCCGGCCATCTTGCTGATCTCCTCGTTGGTCTCGTTCGCCTTGCCGCCCAGGTAGAGCAGCGTGTCGCAGGCGTTCACGATGGTCTCGGCGTTATTGTCGCCGTAGGTCTCCTTCAGCTGCGAGAGCGACTGGGCGATCATCGAGACGGCGATGTTCCTGCTGCGGGTGACGGCGATGGTCCGCTCGAAGTCGGGTATGCGCCCGATGTTGGCGAACTCGTCGAAGACGAAGTGCACCGTCGTGGGCAGCGAGCCGCCGTGCGCCTCGAGCGCCTCGGCGCAAAGCGCGCTCACGGCCGTATCCATGAGCAGGGCGAACAGGAAGTCGAAGGTCGAGTCGGTGTCGCTCATAGACGCGAAGAGCGCGACCTTGGCGCCCTCGTCGCCCATGTGGGCGAGGTCGAGCTCGTCTTTGGAGGTGAGGTCGCGCACGGCGCGGATGGAAAGCGGCTTCAGGCGGACGTTGCAGCTCGAGAGCATCGACTTCATGGTGTCGCCGGCGGCCACGCGGAACTCGCGGTAGCTCGCGAGCGCGAAGTCGTCGGGCGGCGCGGGCTCGCGGACCTTGACCCACTCCCACGCGCCGTCCTCCTCGGAAAAGCCGCGCAGCGATCCGCCCTCCGCCGAGGCGCCGCCGCGCCTGACGTAGCGCTCGCCGGTCTCCAGCTCGCGGAACACCATGTCGAGCGGGCTCATGTAGCCCGGGTCGTCGCGGGCGTCGGCGAGCGAGAGCAGCGTGAGCAGCCCGTCGAGGTTTCGGTCGGCGGGCTCGCAGTGCATGACGAGGTAGGCCGTGAGCGCGGTGTAGACCAGGCGCTCGGCCTTCTCCCAGTAGGGGTCGCCCTTGTGGTCGGCGTCGCCCTCGGTGTTGGCGACGATGCCGCGGGCGAAGCGGATGACGCCCGCCTCGTCGCGTATGTAGGCTATGGGGTTGAAGCGCATGGAGCGCGTGAAGTCGATGGTGTCGAACGCGCGGATCTCGTAGCCGAGCTCCGCCAGCGCGCCGCCCATCTCGCGGATGAGCGTGCCCTTCGGGTCGGTCACGAAGAAGCTGGCGTTGGCCTGCAGGAGGTTCGGCTTGACGTAGTAGCGCGTCTTGCCGGTGCCGGGTCCTCCCACCACGAGCACGTTGTCGTTGGTGTCGGTGGAGAGGTCGAACCTGCGGCTCACGAGGCGGATGCGCGCGTTGTCGGTGAGGATGATGTTGTTGTCGGGGTCCTTGGGGTCGCCGAAGGGCGCGATGTCCTTGCGCGTGGCCCACCTGGAGCTACCGTGCTCCTCGCCGTCGCGCCGGGCCCCCTTGGTCCCCAGTGAGCGGGCCCAGGCGAGGAGCGCGCCGCACGCGCAGGCGGTCCCGGCGCACAGGGGAACCGCCTCCGCGGAGAAGACGCGCCCCGCGCGGAGCGCCGCGGGGATCGCCGCCATGGCGGCCTCCGGGTCGAGGATCGGGCTCGTGCCCGACGCCGCGATTGCCGCGGCCGCAAAGTCTCCCGCGGCGAACGCCGCCGCGGCCAGCGCGGCCGCCGCCTGCCACCTCATCTCTCGGGCCCCTCGATCTGGCGCGGGCCGCGGTCCCGGCCGATGCCCTGGCTGTGGGCCCTCGACGCCTCGCGCGCCCGCTCGGCGCGCTCCGCCAGCCGCTCGGGCGCCTGGCGCCTCTCGGCGATCTCGGAGAGCCGCTCCCTTGCGCGATCGGCGGCCTTGCCCGTCTCTTGCTCCAGCTGGCGGAAGGCCTCGTCGACCTCGGGGGCGTCCTCCACCTTGAAGAGCAGCCAGTCGCGGCCCTCGCCGGGGATGATGTGGTGCTCGACCGACGCGGCGCGCAGCTTGTCGGAGACGACCTCCTTGATCGTCGCGTACTCGGGAAGCCCAGAGAGCTCCTCGAGGCTGAGCTTCGCGTAGGCCGGCACGCCGTCGGCCGCGATGGCCTCGGCGCGCCCGCCGGCGATGGTCCCGCGGATTCCCGCGAGGCGCTCGGAGAGCTCCCTCGCGCTGCGCGCCATTGCCTCGGCGCCGGCCTCCTGGCCGATCCTCAGCATCCAGTCGAGCAGCTTGCCGCCCGCCTCGTCCCCGTAGTCGCTCGCCATCCCGCGCCTCCCTTCCAGTCGAGATGAAAAAGGGCGCCTTCGCGCCCCGGTCGTCCCTATTCGGCCCCGACGGCCCTCTCGCGCGCCATTGGGGCGCGGGCTTCCTGCCCGGCGTGCGCGCGGCTCGCCTCGCGGGCGGACGCGGCGCGCTGCGCCAGCGGCTCGGGAGCCTTCTCGTGCAGATGGGCCCACTCGCCGCTGCGGCACTGCTCCGGCGTCGCCTCGCACATGTCGCGCATGGCGCGCTCGAACCGCTCGGGCTCCTGGGCGATGGCGCCGAAGCTCCAGCTCTCGAAGCCGGTCCACGCGTCGCCGTCGCGCTTGAGCGTCCACCACTCGTCGCCGCCGTTCACCTGCTGGATGAACGCGAGGTCGCGGTAGCAGAACCCCTGGCGTATGGCCCAGTTGCCCGAGCCGAGCGCCTCGCGGAGCCTGTCGACGCTGTCCGTGCGGGAGAACTCGTAGGGGTACTCCTCGAGGAACGGGTCGTCCTGCCAGTCGAAGCCGCCGACCTTGAGCCAGCCGTTCTCCTGGCACTTCTCCACGAGCCCGTCGTGCTCGCGGCCGGTTATCCTCTCGAAGCCGTCCATGGGCCCTCCGCCTTTCGTTTGTTGCTTGGCGGGCGGCGTCCTCGCGATGGGGGCACGGTGCGAGTCGGAGCAGGCGTGCGTGCCGGCGCGTCGGCGCCGCCCAAGACGTGTATAGCGATTTCGATTGCGGCGGGCATCGGGGCCGCCTGCGATGGGTCGAGCTGGGTCGAGCCGTCCGCGCCTCCACGGGAAGCGCACAAGCTAGCCGAGGCGGCGCCTGTCCCTTCCGCCCAGGTAGACGGTCCTGCAGGTCTGGGAAATCCTGCTCGCGATCGCCTCTGCCGTGACGCGCTCGCCGCGCCTTGCGAGCCTGTCCGCCAGCGCGCCCGGCGCGTAGTTCGACGTGACGATGGTCGGGCGCATGTCCTCGTAGCGCGCATCGAGCACGCTGAACACGGTGCCGACGGACCATTCCGTCGCGTCCTCCTTGCCGAGGTCGTCGAGCACGAGGACGTCGCACTTGGCGTACCGCGCGACGGCGGCCTCGGTGCCGCCCTCGTCGAACGTGGCCTTCACGCGCTCGAGCATGCCCTTGGCCGTCGTGAAGGCGACGTCGTAGCCGGCCTCGGCGAACAGCCTGGCCATGGCGGAGGCGGCGTGCGTCTTGCCGGCGCCGACGCCCCCGTGTATGTAGAGCCCGGCGCCCCCGTTGCCCGCGAACGAGGCGATGTACTCGGCGAACTCGGGGCGGTCGGCCTCGGCGGCCCAGTAGCGCCTGGGGATGCCCGCGCGCGAGAGCGCCTTCTCCCGGCGGGCGGCCTCCTCCTTGGCGGCGAGGGCCGCGCGCCTTCGCGCCTCGGACTCCCGCTCGCTGGCTGCGCCCTCGCACGGGCAGGGGGCGGCGGAGACCCAGGCGACCCTGCCCGCCAGCGCCGCGCCGAGCGGATCGAGGGCGGCGCCGCAGTGCGGGCACGCCCTCGGCTCCGGCTCGTCGAAGGAGAGCCCGGCCGCACGGGCCTGCTCCAGGGTGATGAGTCCCGCTCGGTCCATCGGGCGCCCCTTCCTTATCTTCTGAAGTCCTTGTTGTCCCTTTTGCTTATTGGGTGGCATATCGTCAGGGGTTTCCCTGTCATCTTGTCAGGGGTTCGGGCTGCGAACCCTGACGGTTCGTCACCCTTGTTCTCGGCGAACCCTGTCATTTCGTCACCCTTTCGCGCCGGGAACCCTGACGAATCGTCAGGGGTTGCCAGCGCTCCGGGCGGCAGCCTCTCGCGCACGATGCGGTACCGCTTGGTGGCGTGCCCGCGCGCCGGGGCGTGCACGCCGCATTCCTCGATGAGGCCCCGGTCGAGCAGGTCGCGGATGGCGCGGTGGACGCTGCGCTCCTGCACGTTGAGGAATCGTGCCAGGCCACCCTTGCTCTCGAAGTAGCCGCACCCGGCGTCGCAGAAGCCGAAGATGCGCGCGTAGACGAGCAGGGGAAGGCCGGAGAGGCCCAGGTCCGCCATCATGAAGTGCCGTACCGCCGTGAACTCGCGCGGGGAGGGGCCGTCGCGTCCCCTCGGGCCTGCGGCTGCCATCGGCGCTAATCCCTTCTGGGCGAGCCGACGATGCTGTTCCGCTCGACCCATGCGACGAGCTCGTCGTGCAGAACGATGCCGTCGCGCGTCTTGCCGCCGATGTAGCGGATCGGGAACGGGTCGTCGGGGTCCTTGGCGAGCCGGTACATTGCGTCGCGGCTGATGCGCAGCATCGCGCACGCCTCGTCGGCGCCGAATATCGCGTTGGTCGATGCGATGAGCCTCACCTGGCTCCTGCTAATGCTCTTGGTCATGGTCGTCCTCGAGCTCCTTTCGTCTCGAGGCTCCCTCGCGTGCCCGGCCGCGGGCGGCTCCCGGGGCGGTCGCCGCCGTCATTTCCTGCCGCTCCTCGACTCGATGTAGGCGTCCACTGACGCCCTCGACACCAGGAGCTTCCTTCCGAGCCTGTACGAGTCGATCTCTCCCGACCAGATGAGGTCGTACGCCTTGTTTCGGCTCGCCCTCATGTACTCCTGCATCTCGATCACCGTCATCCATTCGTCCCGATCTCGGCTTCCCTCGGGCGCGGCGCATTCGGCTGTGCGTGCCATGGTTCCTCCAATCTTCCCGTGCGGCACCGCGCGAGGACACCGCACGACACCGTGTGCCTTTTCGTCTGCACGACGATTGAACCGCCTGATGGCGATTGGTGAGCACGGCAGGAGCGGAGACGGGTCGAAGTGGGTCGAGCTGGTCGTGCCTTCACGAAACGGCCATGAGCCGCGTGCCTTAGCTCTCAGCTAAGTCCCTGAAAAGTAAAAGGCGCCCATGCGGGCGCCTGCCTAGGAGCGATGTTCGTTCGGTTGTGGTTGGAATGCTTCTCTTCCGCGGTGCTGTCGTCCGGGGTCCGGCATCTGTCGTTCGCCTCTTCTGTCGTGTTTGATGTTGTGTGTTATGCGAGCGACCTTGCGCGGGCCTGCCGGCCCGTTGCCCCAGGTGCACCCGGGTAAATGGTACCCATCCGTTGGAACATGGACATCGCGGGAGGGCTGTTTGGGCAAGCTAGGATGGATGAGCGGCGGGGTTCTAAATGCAATAATTCGAGCTAAAGGGCCTTGTACTCTCTTTTGTAAAACGCGAGGGTGCAATAAACTCGACGATCCCCCTGAACCTTTTCTGAACGAATCAGCTCTTAGGCGGTATGACGCGACACGCATCGGTAGTGCTCGGACTGGGTTAGTCATCGAGTGGGTATAGAACATACGTTCTGTATAACGTTATAGCACCAGGTGGCAGGCGTAGTTTCAATCGAAGCTACGCCTGCTGCTATATATGGGTTGATGGTGGTATCAATGACCGCGATGCTTCTGTTTGCGCTTCAGTTTTCGCTGCTCGAAGCGCGCCTCCGCCTCATCCGCGCGACGCTGGCTTCTTGCTT
>CABQHZ010000003.1 GCA_902464175.1 uncultured Collinsella sp.
ACATGATCCTCCTGGCCAAGGACCAGGAGGGCTACGTCAACCTGATGCAGACGGTCTCCGAGGCCGCCGTGCAGGGCTTTTACTACAAGCCACGCGTGACGCTCGACAACCTGCGCCGCCACGCCAAGGGCATGATCTGCACGAGCGCCTGTATCGCCGGCATCATCCCCAAATACATCGACCGCGGCGACATGGAAGGTGCCATTAAATGGGCCGAGACCTTCCGCGACACCTTCGAACCTGGCGACTTTTACATCGAGATCCAGGAACACGGCATCACTACCGACAATGGCCTGACCGACGAGCAGATGGACCGTGCGCTCATCGATATCGCCAAGCAGGTGGGCGTCAAGGTCATCGCCACCAACGACTTCCACTACCTGCGCCGCGAGGACGCGCCCGTGCAGGATGTCATCATGTGCATCGGTATGAACGCCAAGGTCGACGACCCCAACCGCATGCGCATGACCGGCTCGGAGTTCTACATGAAGACCGAGGAGGAGATGCGGGCGATGTTCCCGTATTGCCCCGAGGCCTGCGACAACACGCTCGAGATCGCCGACAAGTGCTACGTTGAGCTGGACTGGGACTCCATCATCCTGCCGCGCTTCCCGCTGCTCGATCCCGGCGAGACGCACGAGAGCCAGTTCCGCCGCGAGTGCGAGAAGGGCCTGCGCCAGCACTACGGCGACGACTGGGCCACGCGCGAGATTGGTGGCGTCAACATCAAAGAGCGCTTTGAGTACGAATACAAAGTCATCTGCGACAAGGGCTTTGCCGCCTACTTCTTGATCGTTGCCGAGTACGTGCAATGGGCCAAGGACAACGGCATCGGCGTCGGCCCCGGCCGTGGCTCGGCCGCCGGCGCTATCGTCGCCTACGCCATGAACATCACCGCGTTCGACCCGCTCGAGAACGGTCTGATGTTCGAGAGGTTCCTGTCCCCGCAGCGTACCGAGATGCCCGATATCGATATGGACTTCGACGATGAGCGGCGCCTCGAGGTCGTGGAGCACGTTCGCCAGCTCTACGGCCCCGAGAAGGTCACCCACGTCATCACCTACTCGACCATTAAGGCCAAGCAGGCTATCAACGACGCCGCGCGCGTCCTGGACTACCCGGTCTACATGGGCCAGCGCCTGTCCAAGATGGTCTCGAGCGACCCCAAGGTCAAGCTCAAGCAGGTGCTCGAAAAGCAACCCGGCAAAGAGGATCTGTTTAACCCCGATTTTGCCGAGGCCTATAAAAAGGACGACGACGCCCGCCGCATCATCGACACGGCGCTCTCGATTGAGGGCCTCACCCGTGGCGAGGGCGTGCACGCGTGCGCCGTTCTGATCTGCCGTGACCCCGTCAACGAGCACGTGCCCACTAAGCTCGACACCAAGGGCGGCGTCGAGATTACCCAGTACGAGGGTCATACCGTTGCCGATATGGGCCTGCTCAAGATGGACTTCTTGGGCCTGCGCACGCTGACGGTTATCTCCAAGGCCAAGGCAAACATCAAAAAGAACTTCGGCATCGACATCAAAGAGGAAGAGATCCCCTTTGACGACCCCGAGATCTTTAAGCTCATGGGCTCCGGCCATACCGCCGGCGTCTTCCAGGTCGAGTCCGCCGGCATGACGGCCACGATCAAGAACATGAAGCCCACCGAGTACAAGCACGTCGTAGCATTGATCGCCCTGTACCGCCCGGGCCCGCTGGGCGCCGGCATGGTTTCGTCCTACATCAACCGTATGAACGGCAAGGAGCCGGCCGTCTCCTACGACGACCGTCTGGACGATATCCTGGGCGAAACTTACGGCACCATGGTCTACCAGGAGCAGGTTATGCTCATCTCCGTCGAGATGTGCGGCTTCTCCAAGGGCGAATCGGACTCGCGTATCCGTAAGCCCGTGGCTAAGAAAAAGATCAAGCTGCTCACGTCGACGGTGCTGCACTGGGAGGACGGCTCCGACGAGACCACCTACGATCACTGGATGAACGGCGCCATCAAGAACAACTACACGCGCGAGGTCGCCCAGAAGATTTGGGACGATGTTCTCGAGTTCGCATCTTACGCCTTCAACAAGTCGCACTCCGCCGGCTACGCCATTCTGGTTATGCAGACGGCATGGCTCAAGGCGCACTATCCGCACGAGTACATGGCGGCTGTTCTGACGTCCTACACGGGCAAGACCGACAAGATCGTGCACTACGTCTCGGCATGCCGTCACGACGGCATCCCCGTGCTTTCGCCAGACGTCAACGAGTCCGGCACCGAGTTCACGGCTACCAAGGAAGGCGTGCGCTTTGGTCTGGCCGGCATCCGCGGCGTGGGTACCGGCGTGGCGCAGGCGATTATCGCCGAGCGCGAGGCGGGCGGTCCGTTTAAGACGCTGCACGACTTTGTGGAGCGCGTGGACTCGAGCCAGGCCAACCGTCGCGTGATCGAATCGCTCATCAAGGCAGGCGCCTTCGACTCCACGGGGTATCCGCGTCGCCAGATGATGCACTTTGTGGACAAGAACAACCCCGAGAACATCATCGATGCTGCGGTAAAGCGCCAGAAGGATCGCGCGAGCGGCCAGACGTCGTTCTTCGATATGTTTGGTGACGTTGAGGGCTCGGGCTTTGAGGTGAGCGTGCCCGATCCGGATGGTCAGGAGTGGGACCGCCACCTTAAGCTGAGCCAGGAGAAGGAGGTTCTGGGCATCTATGTTTCGGACCACCCGCTGCGCCCGTTTGAGTATGCACTAGCCAAGGCGCGCGACTTCTCGTTCTCGCAGATCGATACCGGCTACGAAGTGCAAAACCCCACGGGCGGCACCATCAACCAGGAGATTCCCGAGGGCAAGGCACTGTGGTGGGCCGGCATGGTCTCGAGCGTGTCCAAGCGCGTGACCAAAAACGGCGACCCCATGGGCATCGTGCAGCTCGAGGACATGGAAGGCGAGGCCACGGTCGTGGTGTTCCCCAAGACCTACAAGGAGGCCGAGGGGTATCTGTACGGCGAGGTCGATCCCGAGACCGGCGCGCAACTGTCCGACGCGTTTGTGCGCATTAAGGGCAAGCTCGAGCGCTCGGACCGCGGCGACCAGATCATCGCGCAGGAGATCGTGCCGCTGGAGCTCAACGAGGAGAACAACAAGCCCAAGGTGTTTGAGGTCATGGTGCCCAACAGCCGCTTTAGCCAGGGCAATATGGCGCGTCTTGCCACGGTGCTTACCGCCAACCCGGGCGGCGACCGCGTGGAGATCTTTATCGAGCAGGTGGACGGGCGCGTGCTACGTGCCGAGGTGCCGGCAAAGGTCAACGCGCGCTCGATTCCGCTGCTGGCCGAGGCCAAGGCGATTGTGGGCAACCAGGGACGCGTGACGGTTATCTAAGCTACCCCGTGTGAGATTGGAGGAAGTGATGGCGCAGGGGACGTTTGTGCAGGCGCTCCGGAAAGAGGCTGCGCTGAGTGGCACCTTTATGAAGGGCCGCTCGCTCATGCTCAACGGTGCCGTGCTGTCGATCGAGGACAGCGGCTCGCGCTTCTCCAAAAACGTGACGGTCGAGGGCACGGTGCGCGGCTCGCGCGGCGACCTGTACAAGACGCACGTGGCGCTCGATATGGACGAGCACGAGGTGGTCGACTACGACTGCGATTGCCCCGCTGCCTATCGCTATCCCGGTATGTGCAAGCACGCTATTGCCACGGCGCTGGCGTACCTGGACGCTAGCGGCATTGAGCCTGTTGAGGGGCTGCGCACGCCGGTTCGCACGTTTACGGCGCAGCCGAAACAGCCCGCGCGTGCCGCGTCCGCCGCGCCGGCCGTCAACCCCAACTTTCCCTTCCCGGCGCCCGTCCCCACGAGCCCGAGCCTTGTGGCGGCGCTTTCCGATCTTTCGGACGCGCGCATGGATGAGCTGGCGAGCATGCGCCGCAAACTTGCCGGTGCCGTTGATCCCGACGCCCCCAAAGCGGCGTTGGAGCCCTCGTTGGTGCCGTACTACAATCCGCTGTTCGCTGACCGCTTTAGCTGGGCGCTCGAGTTCCGCATTCGCTGTGGATCGGTCTCCTACGTGGTCAAGGACATCGACGGCATGGCCGATGCCTACGTGCGCGGCGGCACGTTCTCCTATGGCAAGAAGCTCACGTTTGTTCATTCACCTGAGGCCTTTGACGAAACATCGACAAAGCTGCTCAACCTTGTTGTGACGACAGTTGCCTATCTCGATGACATCACAAGCTCGCGTTCGGCGTCGTACGACTTTGCCCGCAGCGGTTTTGTTGCCGAGCGTCAGTTGCCGCTGTCCGGGCATAGCATCGTATATGTGCTGGACCTGCTGCGCGGCCAGACCATCTCCTTTGAGCCCGCCTGGTCGCGGGGGACGACGACGCATCGCACCTACGACGTGGTGGTTGAGCTGTCTCCGCAAGGGGAGGACGAGGCGTCCGCTAAGCGCCCACCGCTGCTTGCCGCCAAAATCGCGCCGGCGGCTGGTGGTAGCTATGACCTGCGCCTGCCCGCCGATATGTACTGCTTTGCGTCGGGCGATGCCGCCTACTTGGTTGATACGCGCCGCGCTCGCCGTACCGATGTGGCGTTTGCTCAGCACGCGGCGCCGTTCCTATCGCGCTTGCTGCCGTGCCGCACGCCCGCCCATATTGCCGCCGAGCAGGTGGGTGAGTTCTGCCGCATGGCGCTGCCCATTTTGCGCGACTACACCGACCTCACCGCGCCCGCCGCGCTCGATACCGTGGCACCCGAGCCGAGCTTTGCTATGGCGATCGGTGTCGACGATGGGCTCGTGACCTGCAAGATTACGGTTACCTACGGCGATTGGTCGGCGGATCTCTTTAGCCTGGGCGCTCCGGGCAGTCCCTTTGAAGAGCAGCGCCCCGGCGTGCCGCCCCGCGACGAGATAGCGGAGTTTCGCGTTATGGATACGGCGGCCCTGTACTTCGATTTCTACGAGGGCGGTCTGGCGTTTGAGGAGCGCGATGATGAGAGCTTGTTCTGCCTGCTGACCGAGGGTCTGTCCGCCCTGTCCGAGCTGGGTGAGGTCATGCTCAGCGACCGTCTGCGCCAGATTTCGGTGCGTCCCGCGCCCAAGCTCTCGGTTCGCGCGACCGTCAAGAGCAATCTGCTCGATGTCGAGCTGGGCGCGAGCGGGCTTTCGGCGGCAGATCTTGCCATCTATCTGGACTCGTACAAGCGCCACCAGACGTTTGCGCGCCTGACGTCCGGCGACATCGTGCGCCTGGATGAGGGAGCGCGCGCCGCGTTTGGCCTTGCCGAAGATCTTGGTGTCGATGCCGTCGACCTGCTCGACGGCATGTCGCTTCCCGCGTCGAGCACCCTTTTTGTCGATAGCATGCTCGCGCGCACGCCGGCGCTCGAGGCCGATCGCGACGCCGCGTTCCGTCGCACCGTCGAGCGCCTGGATACGCTCGGTAAGATGGACTTTACGGTGCCGGCGTCTCTCAAGGCCACACTGCGCGGCTATCAGGTCGACGGCTACCAGTGGCTCGGCTCCCTCGAGCACCTGGGCCTCGGCGGTATTTTGGCCGACGACATGGGCCTGGGCAAAACGCTGCAGATGATCGCGCATATCCTGGCGCGCGTGGAGGCGGGGGATACCAAGCCCACACTCGTGGTATGCCCGGCCTCGCTCGTGTACAACTGGACTGCCGAGCTGGAGCGCTTTGCGCCTTCGCTCGACGTGTGCGCCATCGTGGGCGCCAAGGCGCAGCGCCGCGTGCAAATTGCCGGCGCCGCCGAACATAACGTGGTCGTGACCTCGTATGATCTCATGCGCCGCGATATCGACGAGTATGCCGAGCAGGACTTTACCCGCGTGGTACTCGACGAGGCCCAGTACATTAAAAACCCGCTCACCCAGGTGGCGCGCGCCGCCAAGCGTCTGCCCGCCGGTGTGCGCTTTGCCCTGACGGGTACGCCCATCGAAAACCGCCTGTCCGAGCTCTGGAGCATCTTCGACTTTTTGATGCCGGGCCTTTTGGGCACGCGCGAGTCGTTTGCCAAGCGCTTTGAGAGCCCCGTCGAGCATGCCGAGGGTGACAGTGCCGCTCGCCTGCAGGCGCTTGTGTCGCCGTTTGTGCTGCGCCGTGTTAAGGAAGACGTGGTGGCCGACCTGCCCGAGAAGATCGAGGACACCGTCATGGCACAGCTCACCGGCGAGCAGCGCAAACTCTACCTGGCCAACCAGGACCGCATCGCCCAGCAGGTGCAGCACCGCGAGGCTGGGGAGTTTAAGAAGGACAAGCTCAAGGTGCTCGCCGAGCTCACCAAGCTGCGCCAGATCTGCTGCGACCCGCGTTTACACTACGAGGATTACAAGGCGGGGAGCGCCAAGCTCGATACGTGCATGGAGCTCGTGCACGGCGCACTCGACGGCGGGCATCGCATCCTGTTGTTCAGCCAGTTTACGGGTATGCTCGATATCATCGGTAAGCGCTTGGCCAAGGAGGACATCGCCTTCCTTAAGCTCACGGGCGCTTCGTCTAAGGAGAGCCGCGCCAAGATGGTCGCGCAGTTCCAAGCGGGCGAGGTTCCGGTCTTTTTGATTTCGCTCAAGGCGGGCGGCGTGGGCCTCAACCTGACGGCGGCCGATGTGGTCATTCACTACGACCCGTGGTGGAACGTGGCCGCGCAGGACCAAGCGACCGACCGCGCGCATCGTATTGGCCAGCAACATACCGTGACCGTGTACAAGCTCATCGCCAAGGACACGATCGAGGAGCGCATAATGCAGATGCAGGAGTCCAAACGCGACCTGGTCAACAGCGTGCTCGGCGGCGACGGCATCTCGTCGGCGCTGTTTACCCGCGAAGATGTTCTGGCACTGCTGGGCGGCGACGGGCGCTAGCTGCGCGCGGGGTGGGACTGCTGGAGTGGGCAGGACGGTCGACGCATTTTGGCCCGACCGCTTGCCTGATCCGTTATGTGTTCATTTGCAATGCCATGGATGGTTTGTCTGCCTTTGGGCATAAGAACCATCAAGAACATTGGCACATCAGAAAAGGAGAACATCATGGCGAAATTCTTTAAGGACCCCAATGGCAAGCTCATCGCCGCTCTTGGCAACGACGTTGCAACCCCTGCCGGCTGCACGGAGCTGACCGCGAACACCGAGGACGCGGCGCACGAGAAGCACGTGCCTGTTGTCGAGACCGAGCGTGATGGTCACGTGATCCGCGCACGCGTGGGCTCGGTCGAACATCCCAGCCTGCCCGAGCACTATATTGAGTGGATCGCCCTTGAGGCCGAGGGCCGCTTAGAGGTCCATTACCTTGAGCCCGGCATGAAGCCCGCGACGTTTTTTGCCGGCGGTTCCAAGACCGGTACCGTCTATGCCTACTGCAACCTGCACGGGCTGTGGTCCGCGACGTTCTAGGAGCGCGCCCCCGCTCGGGGTATCATAGCTAGCATATGCACATGCGAGCGCCGACTGCATTATGCGGCCGGCGCTTTTACTACGACAACGATGGTTTACGACGGAAAGGGCTGAGCCATGAAGCTCGCGCTTGCACAGATCGATATGCGCCTAGGTGATATTGAGGGCATTTGCGGCCGCATCGAGGACCAGGCTCGTCTGGCCCACGAGCGCGGGGCGCGCGTGCTGTGCGTTCCGGCTCCGCTCTTTATGGGCGCCATGCCCGGTGGCCTGGTGGGCGCTGCCGACTTTGAGCACGACATGCTTGCCGGCTTGACTGGTGTCGCCGAGCGCATCCAGGAGCTTGACATGATCTGCATCGTGCCCGCGGCGGTTTCGTTTGAGGGTCAGCCGCTGCTCGACTACATGATGCTCAAGGACGGTCATGTGGTGCCGGCGCGTTCGAGCATTGCCCTGCAGCGTGGCGAGAACAACGACACGCGTTGGGCGCCGCCGGTGTTCGACGTGGACGGCGTGCGCATCGCCGTGATTTTTGACTTGGACCGCGAACTCGAGATGTTGCCGACCGGTGTTGACCTCATTGCGTATTTCCAATTCAACGCGTTTGACATGACCGACCGCGAGACTGCTGCCATTGCCGCCGTTCGCAGCGGCGCCTACCGCAAGATCGCATCCAAGCGCAGCGTGTGGTTTGCCTGCATGGCGCCGGTCGGTGCCTATGACGAGTCGGTGTATACCGGCGGTTCGTTTGTGCTCGACGACTGCGGTCGCGTGGTGGCCCAGGCACCGTGTTTTGAGGAGAGCCTGCTGGTTCAGGAGATTCAGCGCGGCGTGATGCTCGATGCCCTGGAAGATCACGAACTGCCCGAGTTCCGTTCCGAGGAGTGGCTGTGGCAGGCGCTGGTGCTCGCCGTGCGCGACAACGCCCGAGCCCACGGTGCGTCGCGTGCTGTGGTGGCGCTCGAGGGCGACTTGCCGTCGTCCCTGCTGGCGGCGCTGGCCGTCGACGCTCTGGGCCCGCGTAATGTGATTGGCCTGGTGCTGGGGCGTAACCGTATCTTTACGCCGGCGCAGGAAGAGGCCGAGGCTGCCCGCTGTGCCGCCGTCCGCGCCATCGCTGAGCGTCTGCACATTCGCACCGTCGAGCGCGATGCGCCGGATGCGGCGCGTGTGCTCGATCGCGACGTGTCGGCGGGCGATGCCGAGCGTCTGCGCTCGCGTACGCTGGGCCTCATGCTCGAGGATACGGCGCTCGAGTTGGGTGCGATGGCGCTGAGCCCGCTGTCCAAAACCGAGTACGCGCTGGCGGCGCCGGCGCTTTGCGGTGGCTACCAGGGCGATTACGCGCCCTTTGGCGATGTGTACCTGTCGACGCTCGAGTTTGTGGCGCGCGTGCGCAACCGTACGTCTGCCGTGGTGCCGCAGGAACTCGTGACGCTCAACGCGGTGGAGGATTGCATGGAACGCGTGCTGGCGCAGGCGCTCTCGACGCTCGACGGTCCGGTCGATATGCTCGACCGCGCGGCACAGCTGCTCGGCGGGCTCGAGCCGGGTGAGGTCGATGGTGCGCTCGAGGCGCACGTGGACCGCAATCGATCTTTCGACGACATCCCGATGGCCGCCGGCAAGCCTGAGGCCTGCTTACTGCTGCTGATGCTCGTGCGTCAGGGCGAGGCCGCCCGCCGCATGCTGCCGACGGTGCCGATCGTCTCTGCCCGTTCGTTTGCCGAGCGTGCCTGGCCGTACATGCTTGCGTGGTCCGATCTGGGGCTCAACGGCAAGGAGCGCATGACGGTTGATTCGCTGGCGCGCGCCGAGGTGCGTCGCTTTGCCGACGACGATACGAGTGACCGTATGCGCGGTGAGATGATGGGCATTTTGGGTGAGCTGCTGGGTATTTCGCCCGAGCAGATGGAGGAGCTGCGCTCCGAGGACGGCCAGCGCCGCCTGCACGAGGGTATGAAGAAGTTTGAGGGCGAGGTCCAGGACGCCATCGAAAAGATGATGGGCGGCCAGGGCGGACCGCAAGGTAGTCCCCAGGGTGGCCCGATGCCGCATCCGCCGGTTGATCCCCGACAGTTCCCATTCTTCTCGCAGAACTAAACTGGGGATAGGACCAAAGTTACGCGGTTTTGCCAAACCGCGTAACGAGTCGATGCTGCGCGAGCCCCTGCCGGGCAATCTGCCGCTCAAACCGTCGCTTGCGTACAGAAGTACGCGGCGCTCCTCTTTCGCGACACCTTACCACGGCAGGGACTCGCTCGCTGACTTATGCTCAACCTATGGTTCAACCTTGCTTGCTAGATACGGTCGCCGTTGTGTTATTCTAGAACAGACGTTCGTGAATGATGCGCGGGGCCTTGTCTTGCGCTGTGCTGGTGACGAGGGGAGGTTGGCTTGGTTATCTTGGGCATTGACCCCGGTTTGGCCCATACGGGTTGGGGGATTATCGAGGAGCGGCGTGGCGAGGTTCGCTGCCGTGCCTACGGTTGTATCGAGACCAGCGCGGGTAGTCCGCTCGCGGTGCGCCTGTCGCATATCGCCCGCGACCTCAAGGGTGTCGTGGAGCGTTATCGACCCGATACCGCTGCCATCGAGAGCATCTACTTTGGCGCCAACGTTCGCTCGGCCATCCCTACGGCGCATGCCCGCGGCGCTGCACTCGTGGCTCTTTCGGAATGCGCACTCGAGATCGGCGAGTACACGCCTATGCAGATTAAGCAGGCTGTGGTGGGTACCGGTGCCGCAGATAAGCGGCAGGTCGCCTACATGGTGCGCACGCTCACGCAGCTCGATCACGACCCGCATCCCGACCATGCCGCCGATGCCCTGGCCTGTGCCATCTGCCACGTAAACCTCAGCCGCACCCGCGCCCTTACCGGTGGCGAGTTCTATCAACAGAGAGGAACCGGATACTGATGATCTCCCAGCTCCACGGAACGCTTGTCGAGGCCACGATGAGCTCCGCTGTCGTCGACGTGTCAGGCGTTGGCTTTGAACTCGGCATCTCGGGTAGCACTGCGGCCACGTTGCCGACGCCCGGCGGCGAGGTCCGCCTCTACACACGTATGCAGGTGCGCGAGGACGCCATGACACTTTTCGGTTTTTCCTCAAAGGATGAGCGCACGATGTTCGACCGGCTCGTGTCCGTCTCGGGCGTTGGCCCGCGCTTGGCGCTCGCCGTACTTTCCACCTATACCGTGGGACAGCTGTATTCCCTGGTGATGGCCGAGGACGACAAGGGCATGGCCAAGGTGCCCGGCGTGGGCAAAAAGACCGCCCAGCGCCTCATCTTGGAGCTCAAGAGCACCTTTGCCAAGGACAAGGGCTTTGTGCCGGTCGATGCGATCCCCGGTCAGGTTGCGATGCCCGTGCCCGCCGCCGCTCCTTCGGCGATCGATGACGCCCGTGCGGCACTCCTTTCCATGGGCTTTAGCCCGCAGGAGACCGATGTCGCTCTGAGCGGGTATGATGGGCAGAATATGCGTGTCGAGGATCTGCTCGGCGCGGCGCTTAAGCGACTCGGAATGGATGCGTGATGTGGGAAGCCGATGACTCTCAGGACCTGTGGGCGACGCCTGGCAACTCGCCGGCGGCATCCATGGCGCACGGTGAACGCATGGTGGGCTCGGAGCTGACGGCCGAGGACCTCGATGTCGATCGCACTTTGCGCCCCCAGCGCCTGGACGATTACTGCGGCCAGGAGCATATCAAGCAGAGCCTGCGCGTGTTGATCGAAGCGGCGCAGAGCCGTGGCGAGACGCTCGACCACGTGATCTTCTCGGGCCCTCCGGGTCTGGGCAAGACCACGCTGGCTACGGTTATCGCCAACGAGCTGGGCGCTCAGATCAAGACGACGAGCGGCCCCGCTATTGCGCGCACCGGCGACCTGGCAGCCATCCTTACTAACTTGCAGCCGGGTGATGTGCTGTTTATCGACGAGATCCACCGCCTCAACCGTTCGGTCGAGGAGGTCCTGTACCCCGCGATGGAGGACTTTGCCCTTGATATCGTGATTGGCAAGGGCCCGGCAGCGCGCTCGATTCGCCTGGATATTCCCAAGTTTACGCTGGTAGCGGCAACGACCCGCTCAGGCATGTTGACCGGCCCGTTGCGCGACCGCTTTGGCATTTCATATCGCCTGGATTACTACACGGTCGAGGAGCTCGCGCAGATTGTGACGCGCTCGGCAACCATTCTGGGCGTGACGATCGATCATCCGAGTGCACTCGAGATCGGCTCACGTTCGCGTGGCACGCCGCGCTTGGCCAACCGTCTGCTCAAGCGTGTGCGCGACTATGCGCAGGTACGCGGCAACGGTCCTATTGAGCTTGACATTTGCCGCCAGGCGCTCGAGTTCTTCGAGATCGATGAGCTTGGCCTGGACTGGATGGACATTCGTATCTTGGAGACGCTTGCCAAGACGTTCTCCGGTCGTGCCGTTGGCCTGACAACGCTTGCCAGCGCGGTGGGTGAGGACCCGGGCACGCTCGAGGATGTTTACGAGCCGTATCTGCTGCAGTGCGGATTGATGATCCGTACGCCGCAGGGCCGCCAGGCAACGCTTCGCACCTTTGAGCACCTGGGAATCGAGCCGGCCGTTTAGAGACGGGTTTGTTTTGGCTAGTCTGTAGGCTATCGCTGAGCATTGGATAAACATATCGCCATTCATCGGTTACGGGTGTTTTACTATTGCGCGCCCGTGCTATGCTGAATTGGTCTTTTTCTCATTCGGTAACGAAAGGACCGCCCATGCCTACTGACATCGAAATCGCACGTTCTGTCACGCCGCTGCCTATTACCGAGGTGGCCAAGAACGCCGGCGTCGACGTTAAGCACCTTATTCCGTACGGCTTCGACAAGGCTAAGGTCGACTATTCACTGCTCAACGAGCCGACTGATCACCAGGCCAAGCTCGTTCTCGTGACCGCTATCAACCCAACGCCTGCGGGCGAGGGCAAGACCACCACGACCATCGGTCTGGCCGACGGCCTGCGCCGTCGCGGCGTCAAGAGTGCCGTGGCCCTGCGCGAGCCTTCGCTCGGCCCCGTCTTTGGCGTAAAGGGCGGTGCCGCCGGCGGCGGTTGGGCTCAGGTCATCCCCATGGAGGACATCAACCTGCACTTTACCGGCGACTTCCATGCCATCGGTGCTGCCAACAACCTGCTGGCCGCCATGCTTGATAACCACATCCAGCAGGGCAATCAACTCGGTATTGACGTTAAACGCATCACTTGGAAGCGCGTCGTCGATATGAACGACCGTCAGCTGCGCCACGTCATCGACGGCATTGGCGGTAAGGCCCAGGGCGTGCCGCGCGAGGACGGCTTCGACATCACTGTCGCCTCCGAGGTCATGGCAATCCTGTGCCTGTCTACGAGTATCAGCGACCTCAAGGAGCGCCTGGGCGAGATCGTCGTCGGCTACAGCTTTGCCGGTGAGCCCGTCCGTGCCCGTGACCTTAAGGCCCAGGGTGCCATGGCCGCGTTGCTTAAGGATGCGCTCAAGCCCAACCTGGTGCAAACGCTCGAGGGCACGCCCGCGTTTGTCCACGGCGGCCCCTTCGCCAACATTGCCCACGGCTGCAACTCTATCATGGCCACGCGTATGGCGATGCGCTTTGGCGATGTCGCTATTACCGAGGCCGGCTTCGGTGCCGATCTGGGTGCCGAGAAGTTCCTCGACATCAAGTGCCGCATGACGGGCGTTCGCCCCAGCGCCGTCGTGGTCGTCGCGACCGCTCGTGCGCTGAAGTACAACGGTGGCGTCGCCAAGGCCGACCTCAGCGAGGAGAACCTCGAGGCACTCAAGGCCGGCATGCCCAACCTGCTGCGTCACGTCGACAACATCCAGAACGTTTATGGTCTGCCCTGCGTGGTCGCCATCAACCGCTTCCCGACGGACACCGAGGCTGAGCTTGCGCTCATCGAGTCCGAGTGCCAGAAGCTCGGCGTCAACGTTAAGCTTTCCGAGGTCTGGGCCAAGGGCGGCGAGGGCGCGCTCGAGCTTGCCGATGAGGTCATGCGTCTGATTGAGCAGCCGAGCGAGCTCAAGTTTGCCTATGAGGACGGCGCCGATGTGGCCGACGCTCTTGAGGCCATTGCCACCAAGGTCTACCGCGCCGACGGCGTTGACTTTACGCCGGCCGCCAAGCGCCAGCTCGCCGAGCTGCGCGAGAACGGCTTTGGCAACCTGCCGGTGTGCGTGGCCAAGACGCAGTACAGCTTTAGCGACAACGCCAAGGCCCTGGGCGCTCCCGAGAACTTCCGCATCACGGTGCGCGAGCTCAAGGTTTCCGCCGGTGCCCACTTTGTGGTCGCACTGACTGGCAGTGTTCTGACCATGCCGGGCCTGCCCAAGGTTCCCGCGGCCGAGAACATCGACGTCGACAGCGACGGCAACATCACCGGCCTGTTCTAAGCCTGTTGCCCATAGCTGCTTGCCCGCCCCGCCGTGCCCACAAGGCCCGGCGGGGTTTTTTATCCTTAGGCCCGCGCATGTCTTGTAGATACCGACGGGCTCTGCCCATCATAGGCTTTTGCGCGGGTAGAATGCATGGATAACTTGAGGCTCACGCGCGACGGAAAGGAATCGTTGCATGGATCAGGACAAGACAACCGTGATGGGCGGCTACGGTTCCGCGCAGGCTGGCGATAGCGCCGATGCGACCCGCGTTGTTCCCAACCCCGGTTATACCGACCCCGCCGCGACGCAGCCTTCGGCCGAGCCCACCCGGGTTATGGGCTATGGCGACACGGCGCAGGATTCTTACGCTGCATCTTCGCAAGG
The DNA here is from genome assembly GCA_902464175.1 of uncultured Collinsella sp. Lineage (GTDB taxonomy): Bacteria > Actinomycetota > Coriobacteriia > Coriobacteriales > Coriobacteriaceae > Collinsella. The sequence goes on from CABQHZ010000003.1 coordinate 14,182, forward strand.
CCCCTATGGCAACGCAGCTCCGGACCCGTTTGATTACGCGCCGCAGGATTCTTATGCCGCCTCGACGCCGAATCCCTATGATGACCTGCCGCAGAATCCCATTCCGCAGCCTCAGCAGACGACGTATATGCCTCGCACGGCGCAGTCTCGCTACGAGTCGCGCGAGCCGTATCGCGAGTACCCCAAGTCGATTCCGCAATATGGTGAGGACGAGGAGAAGAAGCCGTCGCGTTCGTCGAGCGTGATCAAGAAGATTCTCATCGTGCTGGCGATCTTCTTTGCGCTGTCGGTTGTGTTTGCCATCGTGTCGGGCATGCTCAACAAGCGAGGGAGTTCAACTGCCGATGCCACTGCCGAGCAAATCGAGTCCGCCTCGTCTAGCACCGTCGATCTGGGCGATATCCCGGGGCAGTACTGGTCCAACGCCAAGAAGCTTCTCAAGTCGCGCGGCGCCGACCTTTCGAATGCCGTGGTCCTGACTGATGATGGCTCAACGCCCGTCATCGATGCCAACTGGGTCGTTACTTCTGCTTATTATAACGACAGCGGCAACCTCGAAATTCAACTCACGCACAAGAATAGCTCGGGCAACTCGCCCGACGGCCAAAGCGGTACCGACAGCTCGAGTTCCAATACGCTGGAGGACTTGAGCAACAAGGCACAGGAGCTTGGGGATAAGGCCCAAGAGCTGGGCGACACGGCCCAGAACCTGGGCGACACCGCTCAGAACTTGGGCGGCATGGCGACGGATGCCTGGAACGCTCTGCAAAACGGCATCTCGGGCGCTCAGGGAAACTAGCTGTTAAGCGGGCTACAGCTGCTCGGCCGGACGCTCGGGCGAGCTGAAGCCCGAGTCAAATGTGACGACGCACGAGGCATTGGGTCGGCGCTCGTGCACGATGCGTGTCACGCGCTCCAGCAGCTCCTCGTCGGATATGTCAAAGCCGTCGGGACGCACCAGGTCAAACGAAACGAACCCGTCGTGCTCGTGCAGGTCGTGGATGGAGAGCGCGGGGTCGATCTGCATGATGCCGCGCTTGACCCAGCCGCGCAGGTCGTCGCCGGTGGTGGCGATGGGGTCGCAGTGCAGCGTGATGCCAATGCCCATCTGGCGCTTGATGTCGTGCTCGATGGTGTCCAGGATCTCGTGGTGCTCAAATGCGTCGCCCTCGCCGGGCATCTCCACGTGGGCGCTGGCAAACTGTCGACCGGGGCCGTAGTCGTGCACCATCAGGTCGTGTGTGCCCAAGACCTGCGGATAGGACATGATCTTGTCGCGGATTGCCTGGACGAGCTTGGGGTCGGGCGCTTGTCCCAGCAACGGGCTGATGGCGTCGCGCACTAGGCCCATGCCGCTGATGCAGATGAAGATGCCCACACCCAGGCCTGCCCAGCCATCGAGGTCAAAGCCGGTCGTCTGCGAAATAAGCGCCGCCATCAAGACCGAACCCGAGGTGATGACGTCGTTTTTGGAGTCCTGCGCCGTGGCAATGAGTGTTTCGGAATCGATACGGTTGCCCAGCGCGCGGTTGAATGCGGCCATCCAGAATTTGACGAGCATGGACAAGACGAGAGCGGCTAGGGAGACCAGCGTGTAGGCGGTGGGGGAGGGCTTGATGATCTTGGTGACCGACTCTAGGATCAGGTTGATGCCGACGGCGCAAACGAGAACGGCGACAAACAGCCCCGCTAGGTACTCGTAGCGGCCGTGGCCATAGGGGTGGCCTTCATCGGCCGGGCGGCTGGCAAGGCGGAATCCGAGCAGGCTCACGATGTTGCTCGAGGCGTCGGAAAGGTTGTTGAAGGCGTCGGCGATAAGCGAGACGGAGCCCGCGAGCAGACCAGCTATGCCCTTGGCTAGGCACAGGGTGATGTTGAGGCCAATGCAGATGAGGCTTGCGGCGAAGCCCGCGTTGGTGCGGCAGGAGGTATCGACCGGCTCGCCCTCGCTGCCGGGAACAAGCGTATGTACCAGCCGATTTACAAATAGCATAGCGGTCGTCCTCACAATCATGTTTAAGGGGATAGTGTAGCTCGCGCGGAGGCGCTGTGCACCGATGCTCAGAAAATGCAGCAATGGTCTGCCGGTGCTAACGAGCGAGCCTTCTCGTCTGCCTGGGTGGTCCATTTTGGGCCACATGGGTATGGGCATGTGCCTGTTTGCTCGACATACTTAATGTCGACAGCCCCTGTGCAAAGGAGGACGTTTCCATGGACGAGATGTTTGCCATTAAATGTCAAAACTGCGGCGGCCCTATGTACTCGCACCAGGCTAAGCGCAGCTTTGAGTGCGCCTATTGCGGCGCGGTCATTCCGTGGCAGGCGGACGCCGGAGAGCCCAAGAGCGCTTTGGGCATTCGCCATACGCCGTTGACGGTGGTGGATGGACTACTCAAGCTCACGCATGTGTCGCAACTCGAGCGCCCGGAGGACCCGGACTGGTATTTCTTCAATTTGCACTGGCGCAATCAGTCGGTCCTGGAACATCTGCTGTGGGAGGATCGCGGCACGGCGCAGGAGTTCCAAGAGGCCACGCATGTGAGCATTCCTTGCCCCTTCTGCGGAGCGTCCTTTGAGGGCGAGTCAACGCAGCGTGTGTTTGAGTGCCCGTCCTGCGGCAACAAGATCGGCATTGCCGACCTGCTCAAGCCCGGTACGTTTAGCAAACGTTTGACCATGGGCGTGGGTGCGGAGTATGTGCCGGAGCAGGGTATTCCCTGCGAAATCTCGCCGCAGCAGGCATGTGCCAACGCGCTGCAGCTGGTGCGCCAGTACCCGGATGCCTTTGCCGGGCACGACGTGGAAGACGCGATCCAAAACGACATGATGCTCTTCTACTTCCCCATGGCGCTCGCGGATTTGCGTATGATGGCGAGCTTCCCGGGCAAGGGCCTGAGCAAGGAAACCCTGGTGTACTACGAGGTGCTCGACTGGGCGTATCCGCGGGCAAACTATCTGGATGTTCGCCTTATGGGCATTTTGGAGCCGTGGGACTTTGCCAAGGTTGGGCCGTTTGACCCGGCCATGCAGGAAGGTGACTTTCGCGTTGTCTCCGTCGATGCGTCTACCAAGGACCAGGTGGTCATTGATAAGTTGGCGCTCGACATTGCCGGCAACGATGCCGAGGCGGTGCTGGGGCTCAATAAAAAGAGCATCCGCACTTGGGCGCGCAAGGCCCGCAAGCATAAGGACGGCCTGGTGATGGTGCCGGTGTACTTTGTCGATCGTCCGGCGACGGACAGCCGCGATGGCGAGCAGGTGCGCATTGCCGTAAACGGCCAGACGAGCCGCGCGGCAGCGGTGGTGTTTAGCGACAAGCGCGAAACGCATATCGTGGCACCGCTCAACCCGAGCCTGCATCTGTCCGGTGAAAGCACCGTGCATGCCACGCCCATCGAGGTCAAATACGTTAAATCGCCGTTCCTATACCGGATCGTGCGCCGTGGAGGCGGCGAGCAACCGCGTCAGGCAGCAGCAGCTGCCGAGGGTTCCTACCGAGAAGAAAAGCCCAAACGCAAGGGATTGCTCGCTGCGATCTTTGGGAAGTAGGGGAGTAGCGCCGGTCGGCGCTGCGATGCGATAGTTAGAGGAGCGGGGCAGCTCGCAGGAGTACGGACTGCCCCGTTTTTGTGTTGCGGGGAAGTGCCGGGCACTTCATTAAAAGTCCTCGCGCGGACTCGAATTCCAATGTCGCCTAGCGCCTTCGTGCAGGATTCCCGAAGTGACTAAAATGTGGCCATAGAGGCAGTTTTAGCGAACCCCGCGGGAGCGACACGCATGGATAACAACATTTTGCTGTTCCAGGACAAAGGTTCGGGTAGGTTTAAAGACGTCAAGATCTACCCCAACCGTATCGAGGTGCTCAAGAAGGGTACTTTCGGCGGCAAGCACACCGAGATTGTCTATCTTAAGGACATCACGGGGGTCAACAGGATCAAGGGCCGCGACGTTTTTCTGCGCAATCGACTGTTAACCGCTTGCGTCTTTAGCCTGAGCAGCCGTGCGAAGGCCCAGGAGTTTGTTAACGCGCTGAACATGGTGATGTAGCCTATGGCGGCGTTCGGGCCAAAGTAAAAATCGGGGGCACAGAACGGTATCCTGCGCCCCCGATTGAGTCGATGTGTCTAAAAGGCGGGCTTGCCTATTCGTTAACGTCCTCGGTATTGTCGCGGTCATTTGCAAGCATCGCTGCGCCGGCGACCGTCGTCGCCACGGCGGCAGCGGCGAGCCCGGCGGCAATGCCGGAGCCATCGCCCGTGTCGGCGAGTTTTCCGCCCGAGCTCTTGCCCTGGTCGCTCTTGTTGTCCTTGCCATTCTTGTCAGCGCCGCCTGCATTGGAACCCGTGCCGGTGCCGGCGCCGCCTGCACCGTCCGAGGCCGCTACGGTAAAGCTTGCGGCTCCGTCGCTGGCGAGCGTGTAGTTCTGCGCCGCGTCGCCCAAGAGACCGTTCACGCGCACCCAGTACGTTCCTGCGGCAAATGTTTCGCCCTCGGCCATTGCCGTGCCCGGAGCGCCGTTCGCGTCGTGCACAAACTCGAGCAGGGCCGTGCAGGCATCGGTTTCGAGCTTGCCCTCGAGTGATGCCGCAATCTTGGCGCGCACGTCTTCGCCGGCCTTAAGGCCTTCGAGTCCCTCAAAATGGGGCGTCAGCGCGCGTGGATCGATATCGATGGGCACAGAGCCCTGCAGCCCCGTAACGGTCTCGTTGCCCAGGGCGTCGACATCCACGTATTCAATGGCAAACGCATGGCCCGAAGCTGTCGCGTTGAGCGCGTTGCTGCTGTCGGCAAGGCGGAAATGACCCTCGCCAACGGTCTTGCCATCCTGGAATGAGGCATCGCTCAGCGAGTCGCCGTACGTCATGCGCATGCGGGTCGGGAGATAGTACGGGAGATAGTACGAAGCCGTCTGCTTGTGCTCCGTATCGTAATTGCGCTGGTAGATGCTCCGGGCCAGCGCCGCATCAACAAAGTCGGATGCGATGATGCCAATGTGCTTGAGGTAATCTGACTTTGTATCCTCGGTGCCGCTGGGATTGATGTACGGGCTCTTATACAGATGCTCGTTGACTACTCGTGCCGAGGTAAAAGGATTGCCTCCGTGCGACAAGCCCGTGCAGCTGGTGTAGTTGATAGACCAGCAACGCTCCTGGACTTGCACCTTGGCCCCGTTATCGTCCTCGACATCTACCTCGTTGCGCGTGCGCCCGGTCGTTTCTTTCAGCGCATTATCGACCCAGCTGAGCTTGTCGGTTCCCGTGAGTTTGTACTTGTCCTGGGCGTATACCTTGGTGCAATAGGGCTCTTTGTCGCCTGTTTCCCCCGCGGCTTCAAAGCCCTGCGCGTCTTGGACGAGACACATAGTGGCGCTGTCGGAGTGAGCCTTGATCTTGTCATCCCATTCGGTAAGGTCGAGGCCCCACGTGTGGCCGCTTACACTGTTGCCGGCGAGCCTAAATCGACGCAGCAGAACGATCTTTCCGCGCACCTCGTGTAGCGTGGGGATTCGGCTCGACGTATAGAACAGTTTGGGGTTGTCGTCCAAAACCTTGGCGAAAGCCGTCGTAACACTTTCGTCGGTAGCCTCGTCGTTGCCTCGTGATACAAGCATGATGAGCGCTTCTGTCGGGTTTTCGTTCAAAAACGTTTTGAAGTAGCCTATGACATCGGAAAGATGCATAAAGTACGCGTCTTTTTTGAGCAGGTAGTAATCCCCGTGGTCGATACCGGGGTCGTCGCCCTTTCCGAGCCGGATATCAAAATAGCGAATGCCTTCGAGCAACTGCGTGGGAATGTAATCCTGCTGGCATTTTACTTGCGAGGATTGGGGCTCAGTGTCGTTGTCCACGCTGCAGGTGCCCGAATCGTGCGTACCCGGGATGCTCAGCTCGTCGAGGAACTTGTTGTCGTTGACGTATTTCATCCAACATGGCCCATCGACGTAGCTGCTGTACGTGATCCAGTCGAGGCTGCTAACCGTGGCATCGTTCTTTTTCATGTCGTAACCGATAAGTTCGAGCTCCCACGGAATGCTCTTACTCTTATGGCAGATCTTATTGTTGTCCTGGTCTTCGCCGTCCGATTCTATTGCCAGGTACTTAATGTCTTTTTTCTCGGTTTCTTTCTCGACCGTGCGATCTCGGATGATATAGGTTCCGTCTGACTGAGGTTCGAACGCAAAAGCGCGGCTGGGCTTGTTGTCATACTCGCCACTCCATACGTGGATGACCTTTCCATCTTTGTCCGAGTCGCCATCGACCGACCAAATGCTGTAGCCCGTCTTCTTGTGCTCTTCGAAATTGAGCAGGGTGCGGATGGCATACCAATTTGTGCCGTCTGCATCGGTCAGTACATTCTCAAGGATGAGCTTGTTGGACGTGCCGTCATTAAACAGGTGGCAGACGTTGCCGATAACGTTTCCGTCTTCGTTGACACTCGCGGTGCGAAAATAGCCCGCGGGGCGAAGGCGAATGACGAAATTGTCGAGGCTATCCGACGGTGCGGGTGTGTTGTCTGCAAATGCCGCTCGCAGGGGAATGCCCGGCGCTGCGGTTTCGGGCAGGCTTGCAAGTGGTGACAACGCCGCAAGCCCTAGGCCCAGCGTAAACGCTCGGCGGCTGATGGCATGGTGTTCGGTCATAACTTCTCCATTCGCAGAGTGCGGTTATGCGATAGTTTTGGTCACTATACTGCCCAGATGTTTAAAGATGCTGGTTTAATTGTCTGCGCGGCGCAATAAATCGGTGGGCGGACGTGTTGGGGTGTTTGTCGTTTTCGTACTGTTGCCACATTTGGGGCGGTTCCGGCGTCCGGCATCCTCGCGTTCGTCGGCTACAGGCATAAGAAAGGGAGGGTCGGTTTACCGGCCCTCCCTGGGTACGAAGCGCTGGGGTACCGTCGCTTGTTTGCACTGCGACCGTGTTTCCCGTTGCGCTCGCCAGTCGCTTAGCGCTTGATCTCGATATCGTCGAGCTTGACGTCCATGGCCTCGGTCTTGGCCTCGGCGATGTCGTCGGCAAATTCCAGAGACTTCATCATGGTCTCGACGGCATCCTTGTGCTCCTCGACGTTGTCGATGCTTACGTAGACGCTGCCGCCGCCTGCTTCGGTGAAGTACTCAGTCGTCACGCCGCCCGAGTGTGTATAGGAAGCGTTGCGCCAAGTCTTGCCGTTGTACTTGACGGGGTCATTCTCGGTCCACTCAAAGCTGGCATTCCACTTTGCCTCGTAGTCGAACAGCTCGTCGGCGTTCTTGTCAGGATCGAAGACGGGGATGAAGCGATCGCTGACGTGCTCGCTCTCGGTGAACTTAAACTGGGCCCTGTCGGCAGTGTCGCCTGCGACGTCGGTGATCTCGACGCCCTCGGGGACCTCGACCTTAAACCAAATGAAGTCGGTCCTTATATCCACGGCTGGCTTTTCTGCGCCGCCGCCACCGCCACTGCCGGTAGCGCCGCCGCTTCCGCCGCAACCCACCAGGGCAACCGCGGCAAAAAGACTCATGCAGAGGGTGAGAATCGCAAAGGCCTTCTTTTTCATGGTCGTGTCCTCCTCGATCTGTAACCGCCCATGGATTACCTGTCTTTACTGTACGCGTGAGCAGCTCATTCGGGTGGGCCATGTGTCCCATTCTGGGGGCTGGAATTGCGCCGACAAGTGGCAATATGCGCGGGTCCAAAAGAGGGGAGGGCCGATGCTGTCGGCCCTCCCCGGGGTTGGGTGCCCGTTGTTTTAATGGGGCGCGTGTATGCGGGTGCGCATAGGCACGTGCAGGTGTCCCGTTACTTGATCTCGATGCTCGAAATCTCGACTTCGCGCGCCTCGGAAACTGCCTCTGCCATGTCATCGGGGAATTCGATGGAGTTGAGGAGCGCCTCGGCTTCTTTCTTGTGCAGGTCGAAGTTCGAGATAAGGACATAGATGCTTCCCGGCTCAACGTCGGTAAAGAGGAGGGTTGTGATGCCACTGTTGTCCTCGTACGTTCCGACGAGCCACGTCCTGCCGTTATACTCGATGGACCCGCCATCCTTCCACTGGAACGTATCCCCCTTCTTTTCCGCCTGGTCGGCGTGGGATTCCTCGGCAGTCAGCGCTTTTTTCCAAACGGGGATAAAACGATCGGCCGAGGCGTTCTCGTTCTCGGGGAAGGTGAGCTGGACCCTGTCGGCATTCTTGCCGGCGGAGTCGCTTACGCCGACGCCCTCGGGCATCTCGACCTTAAACCAGATAAAGTCGGTCTTCTTGGCGACGGGGGCCTTTTCCTTGCTCTCGCTCTTGGCGGTGCTGCCGCCTCCGCCCGATGCGCTCCCGCCGCAGCCGACAAGGGCAAACGCGGCAAAGAGGGCGATGCAAAGGGAAAGAATCGATAGGGTCTTTTTCTTCATGGTGGCGTCCTCCTTGTCTGCCAGGGACATCGTGCGCCGCGGATCGCTGGGGCAGCGGTTGCGCGTGCACATGATGCCTTTGTTTACTGTGCGGTTATTCCTCCATTCGTCGTCCGGTGCCGTGATGAGCTTGCCCCAACATAGGGCTCCTTACCTATATGTATGCCCCAGTTGCCGCTGCCCGGAAGTCTCGAAAGGTGGGCCATGTGTCCCATGTTTGTGTCGCTGCCGCCTATCGTGTGCCATAGAAATCCGCGATGGCCAGGTGCGCTGACGCTCCTGTGCTTATGGGCTAGACTTAGCACCATTACGTGATCGATGCGGTCGGTCGGCGGTTGCCACCCGACCGATGTATATGACTTGAAGGTGCATGTGTATGAGCCAAGAGATGATGGACAAGACCTGCCGCGGGTTTGCCGAGGCGCTGGCCGCGCGCGAGCCGGTTCCCGGCGGTGGCAGCGCGAGCGCCTTTGTGGGCGCGCTGGGCGCCTCGCTGTGCGGAATGGTTGCCCGCTACGGTGCGACCAATCCCGCGCTTGTTGATCGTGCGGATGACCTGACGCGCGCATTTGCCCAGGCAGATGAGTTGGCCCAGGAGCTTGTCGAGTTGGTTGCCGAGGACGTTCGTGCATATGGGCAGGTGTCCGCGGCGTATGGTATTCCGCGTGGCGATCCGGCTCGAGCGACCGCGATTCAGGATGCGCTGCATGTGGCCGCTATGCCGCCGTATCGCATTATGGATGCCTGCGGGCGTGCGCTGGCGCTGCTCGAGGACATGGCCGACAAGGGTTCGCGTCAGCTGCTGTCCGATGTGGCGTGCGGCGCCGTGTTCTGCCGTTCCGCTATGCAGGGCGCGAGCTTGACGCTCTTTGCCAACACCACGTCTATGAAGGACCGGGCGCGCGCCGAGGAGCTCGAGACCGCGTGCGATGAGCTGCTGGACACGTGGTTGCCGCGCGCCGATGCGCTGGCGCGCCGCGCCGCCGACGCTGCAAGGAAGAGAGGATAGCCATGGCTGAACTGCTGAAGGGCGCTCCCGTCGCCCGTGCGTTGACTGAGGAACTTGCTGCTCGCTGCGTGGCTTTGCGCGAGCGCGGCGTTGCTCCGACGTTGGCTATCGTGCGTGTGGGTGAACGCGAGGACGACCTATCCTACGAGCGCGGTGCGCTCAAGCGCTGCGAAAAGGTTGGCATTGAGGCTCGCCGCGTTTTGCTTCCCGCCGATGTTTCGCAGGACGAGCTGTTGGCGGCCATCGAGGACATCAATACCGATTCGTCTGTTCATGGCTGCCTGATGTTCCGCCCGCTGCCCGCCGGCCTTGACGAGGACGCGGTTGCCGCGGCACTCGATCCTGCCAAGGACGTTGACTCCATGACGCCGGCTTCGCTGCTCACCACGCTTTCGGGGCGCGGCGAGGGTTTTGCCCCCTGCACAGCCGAAGCCGTGCTTGCTTTGCTGGATCATTACGGCGTTGAGCTGGATGGAGCTAAGGTTGCTGTGGTCGGGCGCTCGCTGGTGATCGGGCGTCCTGTTGCCGCCATGCTTACGGCGCGCAATGCGACCGTGACGACGTGCCATACGCATACGCGCGACCTTGCTGCCGAGTGCCGTGCTGCCGACATTGTGGTTGCCGCCGTTGGACGCGCGCACACGATTGGCGTGGATGCCATTCGCGAGGGCCAGACGATCATTGATGTTGGCATTAATTGGGACGAGGCCGCTGGCAAGCTGGTGGGTGACGTCGATTCTGATGCTGCGGAGCCGGTCGTTAACGCCATCACGCCCGTGCCGGGCGGCGTGGGCGCTGTGACGACGGCGATCCTCGCCAAACACGTGATCGAGGCGGCCGAGCGCGCATCGAAATAGGCGTTTTGGGCTGTTTGAGGGGTTAGTTCTATACCCCGTGGGCAAAAAATGCCAAATATGAGTACTGTTGCCAAGATAGTCACATATTCTTTAGGTCAAATAGGCTCTCTAACGATATTTATTATCGATAGAGAGCCTATTTTATTGGACCTATGAGGAATTACATCATCTAATTTTTGAACAAATGTAGACTTTCGACACCCATACGTAGCAAAATTGCTGTTACTAAATTGGTGACAGTACTCATATTTGGCATTTTTTGACCACAGGGGTTGCCAGCGCCGCGGTTTCGCCCTTTCTGCGCCGAAGCGATACACTGTTATCGTTTGATTTCTTCGCTCAAGGAGGATGCGCATGCCGTGCACAACGATTTTGGTTGGTAAGAACGCGAGCTACGACGGGTCGACGTTGGTTGCCCGCAACGAGGACTCGTCCAACGGGGTGTTTGAGCCCAAGCGCATGCGCGTGGTGCATCCCGACGAGCAGCCGCGCGTCTACACGAGCGTCCTGAGTCACCTGACCGTTGAGCTGCCCGATAACCCCATGCGCTACACGAGCGTCCCCGATGTTGTCCCGGGCCACGGCATCTGGGCCGAGGCCGGTTTCAACGAGCTCAATGTGGGCATGTCCGCAACCGAGACGCTCACCACCAACGAGCGCGTTCGCGGCGCCGACCCGCTCGTCGACTACGTGCCCGCCAAGGGCAACGAGGGCGAGGACGGCTATGTTCCGGCGCAGCCCGGCGGTCTGGGCGAGGAGGACATGGTGACCCTGGTGCTGCCGTATGCCAAGTCCGCCCGCGACGGCGTGCGTATCCTGGGCGACCTGCTCGAGCGCTACGGCACCTATGAAAACAACGGCATCGCCTTTAGCGACGTGGACGAGATCTGGTGGCTCGAGACCATCGGCGGCCACCACTGGATCGCCAAGCGCGTGCCCGATGACGCCTATGTGACCATGCCCAACCAGCTGGGTATCGACAGCTTTGACCTGGATGACGCCGAGGGCGCCCAGGCCGACCACATGTGCTCCGCCGACCTGCGCGCCTGGATGGCCGAGTGGCATCTGGACCTGACGTTGGGCGTTGAGGGCGACGGTCCGGCGACGGTCTTCAACCCGCGCGAGGCCTTTGGCTCGCACAGCGACAGCGACCATGTCTACAACACGCCGCGCGCGTGGTACATGCAGCGCTGCCTTAACCCCAGCGATGTGTGGGACGGCCCCGACGCCGACTACACGCCCGAGAGCGACGATATTCCCTGGAGCCGCGTGCCCGAGCGCAAGGTGACCATCGAGGACATCAAGTACGTGCTTTCGAGCCACTACCAGGGCACGGAGTACGACTGCTACGGCAGCAAGGGCACGTCCGCCACGCGCGGCGCCTATCGTCCCATCGGCATCAACCGCAACAGCCAACTCGCCGTACTGCAGCTGCGTCCCTATGCGCAGCCGGCCTACCGCGCCGTGCAGTGGATGGCCTTTGGCTCCAACTCGTTTAACGCGCTGGTTCCGCTGTACGCCAACGTCGAGACCATGCCCGAGTACTACGCTGACACCCAGGCTCGCGTGACGTCCGAGAACTTCTACTGGGCCAACCGCCTGATCGGCGCCCTGGCCGATGTCCGTTTCCACGAGTGCGGTCGCGCCGTGGAGGACTATCAGGAGAAGGTCGGTGGCATGGGCCACAAGCAGATCCATGACGTCGACGCTGCCGTAGCCGCGCTGCCCGAGGCCGAGGTGCCCGCCGAGCTCGCGCGCGCCAACGAGGCCTTTGCCGAGTTCGTGCGCGTGGAGACCGATGCCCTGTTGGGCAAGGTGCTCTACACCACGAGCTGCGCCATGAAGAACTCTTTCGCGATGAACGACAATGTGAGATAAAACGCTTTGTCGCTTTCTTTCAATCTTGGGTACAAGAAGGCCAATGCAGTTGTTCATGATTGGAGCCAACCATGGTTATGAAACTCGATCAGCTTGTTAACGGCGCCATTAACGTGGGCTTCGGCGCCGCCGCCGTTGCCGTCGAGGGCAGCAAGAAGGTTCTCGACGACCTTAATACCAAGGGCGAGCAGGTGCGCAAGGACGCAGGCGCCCCCGATATCGCCCGCAGTGTGTCCGACATGTTCGAGCAGGCCGGTGGCACCATCTCCGATCTGACCGAGCGCTTGGGCATGCAGGGCGAGACCGCGGCCCAGCGCGTGCTCGACGAGCTCATTTTGGCTCGCGTCCGCGTCATGACCGCCCCCGAGCGCACGGCCTTCCTGGCCCATGTGCGCGACATCGTCGATTCGGTCGAGGACAACGTGACCTCGGTGCCCGTCGAGTCCGTTGAGCCCGACGATGCGAAGGATACCGAAGAGGCCGAGTAACAGCGCAGATGGCAGATTCCACCACCGATTACAACAATCTAGATCCCTTGGGCGACGAGGCGGCGGTTGTCGATGAGGTCGATGCCGCCGTCTCGGGCGCTCGCAAGAAGCCGCGCGCTGTCGATATGGTGCCAGAGGAGCCCGACGCGATGGCGCCGGACGAGGAATACCAGCTCACGCCGGCGGGCCGCCGCGAGCGCATCGGGCAGATTGTTCGCCTGGTCAAAAAGTACCGCGTGTGGGATAACCTCACGCCGGTTCGTTTGCGCCGCCTGCTCGAGGAACTCGGCCCCATGTTCGTCAAGATGGGGCAGATTCTGGCCAACCGGTCCGAGATTCTGCCGCAACGCTTTTGCGACGAGCTGCGTCGTCTGCGCTCCGACGTGGAGCCGGTGCCGTACGAGGTCGTACTCAGTTGTCTGGAAGAAGAATACGGCCTGCGCCTGGGGGAGATGTTCGATGCGATCGACCCCAATCCGCTTGGTAGCGCATCGCTCGCGCAGGTGCACCGCGCTCGTCTGGTGACGGGCGAGGACGTGGCCGTCAAGGTGCAGCGCCCCGGTGCGCAGCAGGTTATGGCACAGGACATCGATATCATCCGCTCGGTGGTGCGTATCGTTTCCAAGTTCGTCAACACCGATCAATTTGTTGACCTGCACGGCGTAGTCGAGGAGCTGTGGACCTCGTTTCGCGAGGAGACCAACTTTTTGGCCGAGGCCAAAAACCTCAACGACTTCTACGAGTTCCATAAGAGCGTTCATGGCGTGACGTGCCCTAAATCCTATCTGGATCTGTGCACCGAGCATGTTGTGGTCATGGACTACATCGACGGCATTTCGATCGCCGATCCTGAGTGCTTGGTGGCCGAGGGCTATGACTTGGAAAAGATCGGTGCCGCAATCGTCGAGGATTACTCGACGCAGGTGCTCGATGACGGCTTTTTCCATGCCGACCCGCATGCGGGAAACATTATTCTCAAGGACGGCATCGTTTACTTTATCGACTTGGGCATGGTCGGACGCATGTCGAGCCACGATCGTGGCATCGTCAAGGACATGATTTTCGCCGTGGCCGAGGGCGACGTGCCCAAGCTCAAGGATTCGCTCATGCGCTTTGCCGTGACGCGTGGCGATTCGGCAGAGCTCGATCATTCAGCGTTTTTGTCCGATCTTGACTTTATCGTCGCCGACTTTGCGGGCCTCGACCTGAAGGATCTTGATATCGGCGAGTTTTTGACCTCGCTGTTAAACCTCGCACGTAAAAATGACGTTGAGCTGCCGAGCGTGGTGACGATGTTCGCGCGCGGCATGGTGACGCTCGAGGGTTTGCTGACCGAGTACATGCCCAACGTCAACATGATCCAGATCATCCAAACGCACATTAAAAACGAGAAAAGCACCTATGCGCGCGTGCGCGACATGGGGCGCGATCTTGCCGCGAGCAGCTATCGCGCGGCGAAGGGCTCGCTCGAGGCGGCCGAGTATCTGGGCCTGGCTTCGCGCATGCTCACGCGCGGCCAGCTTAAGGTGAACACGCAGATCATGAGCAGCGATAAGGCGCTGCGACAGCTGGGCGGAATTATCGACCGCATGTCGATGGCTATCGTTATCGCCGGCCTGTTTATCGGTTCGTCGGTGGTGTACTACGCGCGCATCGAGCCGGTTGTGTTTGGTATCCCGGTCATTGGCTTTATGGGCTACGTGAGTGCGCTGGTGCTGGCGCTTATGCTGGGCCGCAATATCTGGCTCAACAGCCACGGCGGCAAGCACTAGAGGCTGCGACCGTTACCGCATTTTCCTATCGCAAATAATAGCTTTTACCTTGGGCTTCGCCTGCGTGCGAGGCCCTTTTGCGTGATACCATATTGACGGTAATAATCGATGGCCTAGATGGTGGTGCGGAGACGCACGAATGCGCGGTTTTCCTGCGCGTTTGGGAGAATCGGGGTGCAAGTCCCCGGCTGTACCAGTAACCGTAATTCCTCTTGGCTCGGGATGTTCGCGTCGCAGATCGGACGACGTGCCCGAGCCGTTAAGGTTAAGTCGGATCGCCTCCCATCTTGCATGCGGCTGCGGCGTATGCCGCCGGTGTGCATAGGGCTCTGGAGGGAAGGGGGACCCCGATGGGGGAACTCGAGCGCAACATGCGCGATGACGTGGGGCAGCATCAAGGCAACGCTCCAAGTACAGACAATGGGGGACAAATGGATATGTTTGAGGACGAGCGTGAGCGCACCTCGTTGCATCGCCGTGGCGCGATTGCACGCGGTGTAGCCAAGCGCGGCCTGGTGGCATTCCTGGCCTTCGCGATGGCCTTTGGCACCACGCCGGCCCAGCTGTGGGCCGATGGCGTTGAGGGCATCGCCGAGGCCGTGGCCCAGGCCACAGCGCCGAGCGAGGGCGCGCAGGCCACGGACGGTGCTGCAGATACTACCGCGGCTGCTGCTGACGCAAACGATTCGGCTGCAGGTGGCTCCTCCGAAACTGGGGATACGGGTTCGGCCGCGCCTGACAACGTGAGCGATGATGCATCGGACGACCCCGCTGCGCCAGACCCTGCTTCGGCCACCCCGGCGAGCGAGGCGTCTGACACCACCACCGAGACCGGCGACGCGACTGCGGTGGCCAGCGAGCCCAGTGTTGCCAAGGCCGCACCTCGTGCCGCTGCTACGTTTTCCTCGAATAATGGTGTCAGCGTCGGAAAGAGCCAGTCGCCTTCTCGTTGGGCTGGCTCTAACTTCACCGCTTTTATCCAGAGCAATACTACGCTCTATGCGAATGTTTGGACTTCGTCCAGCAAGCGCGCCAGCGCTTCGGGCTGCACCTATCAGTGGCTTGCTGCCGACATCAGCAACAAGAGCGATGCGGACAATTCCGCGTTTGTTCCTGTCGAGGGTCAGACGGGCGCATCGATCGTTTTGGACGATGCCCTGCGCACTCAGCTTAACGGCAAGTGCCTGCGCGTACGCATTACCGATGCCAGCGGTAACGTCATCTACGGCCCGACTAAGGGCGCCAACAACCAAAAGCTGACAGCGACGAACACCATCAAGGCGCCCGTTCCTACCAAGACGGCACTGGATGCAAAGTCTTATGTCCTCATCCAGTCTTCGGCGGACGATTCGAGTTCGTATTCGTCCGTTAAGGCCGAGACACTGAACTCTGGCACTACGCTTTGGGCGAATGCCTATGACGGCGAAGCGGTTCCCAGCAAGCGTATTGCGGCACAGGCCGGCTGGACCTATCAGTGGCTTGCGTCTGATGTGCGCGATGCCGAGGATTCCGCCTATCAGGCAATCCCGGGCCAGACCGGCCAGTCGCTGACGATCACGGATGAACTCGCATCGCAGCTTGCGGGCAAGTACATTCGCGTTAAGGTTGTCGGTGACGGTCAAGAGCTGTTCGGCCCGAGCAGCTCTTTTAAGACGCCCTCGTCTGTTGACTACAATACTCCGGGTCCTGTTGCCGCGAGCGGCCAGATCGCGTTAGGTCATATCGTTCTCGCCTATAACGGCGCCGAATTTGGCGACGATTATGAGAACGTCCCCAACGCTAACGTCGGTGACACGATTAAGGCTGCCGCCTACTACCTTAACTACGACACGCCGACTGACCTCTATGGCTCCGACAAGGTCGATTTTTCTTGGTGGGTGGCCGATTCTGCTGACGGCACGTTCGAGCAGGTTGCAACTGGTGATACCTTCACGGTTACCAAGGAGTGCGCGAACCGCTACCTCAAGGTGGTCGCTAAGGCCAAGAAGGGTATCCCCGGCTCCGATAGCTGTGAGACCAAGGCGGGCCGCATTCTGCCCAAGGGTGCGACGACGCTCGATTCAGTTGCATTTACCAATGCGAGCAAGGGCGCCAAGGACACTGGCTCTACGATTGAGGCGTGCGCCTACAAGGCGGTCGATTACTCGTCTGAGCCGGTTACCGAGGGCGTTACCTACACGTGGCGTTGGTCCTCTGTCGACCCGTCTTCCTCTGCGTTTGATGCGAAGACCGACTGGCATGTGGTCGAGGGCAAAACCGACAGCAGCTTTACGATTCCCGATGACTACGCCAAGCGCTGGGTGAGCGTGTCGGCCACTGCGGGTGATAATACCGTAGAGTCGACTACTGCCGTGGCTGTTAAGGCTGCAGGCTCGCATGAGCTGTTCCTGACGTATCTCAAAAAGATTGTCGGCGACCAGAGCGATGACGCCAGGTTTGTCTACAAGAGTGGCGAAAAGATCGGTGTTACCGCATTCGAGAAGACGTCTGCGGGAACTAAGGGTGCCGAGCTTGCATCTGATCAGCTAACGTATACGTGGCAGATTGCCGATAACGCTCAGGGTCCGTTCACGACGCTGACGGATGAGAACGCGCACAGGCCGTCGTTCGTTATTTCGCAAAAGTATGTCGGCAAGTACCTCAAGTGCATCGTCGACGGTGGCTACAATACCGACTCTGCCTCCACGCGTTATGTCATCGCCAAGGGCGATGACGCCAAGGCATATACCCTGACGTCGGTTAATGTCGCCTCGAGCGGCAATCTCGCACAGGTCGGTGGAACGCTTACCCCTACCGCCAATTACATGGCGACGGGCGATTGGGGCGATTACGAGACGGCGCTCCCCGAGGGCTCCCTCGTCGATTATCGCTGGTATCTCGCCGATGACGCTGAGGGCACAAATGCCCACGAGCTGTTTGGCGTCGACGAAACGACCGGCGCAATCACACTTCCCCCTTCGGCCGAGGGCAAATACGCCTATGTCGTGGCAAACGCCGGCAACAACGATGTCAAGAGCACCGCTTGGCTCGTTAACTCTTCCGACGAAAAGTCTCTTTCCGTTAACGTCAGGGTTGTAGGCGTAAGCAAGCACGATGTCGGTCAGTCTTATGACCTTGTGGATTGGGTGCCGTCGACCTCGTATAACTGGTCGAGCACTCAAAAAATGTCTGCGTGGGACATCTTTGCCAAGGTGCTTGACGAGGCCGGCTATAGCTATAGCACGGACGGCGGCGTTCCCTATTCGGTTACGAACCCCGATAAGTCCCAGACGCTCGCGATGGAAAGCACGGCGTCCGGCTATAAGTACTGGCGTTTTGACATTAATGGCAAGGCTGCCAACTCTTATGCCACGGGCTACTATCCGAGCGATGGTGACACGCTCGAGCTCGTGTACGAGGATCCCACGGGCACGGTTTCCACGCAGGTCTCCGTCACAATGGAGATCATCGGCAAGAAGAATGAGATAGCGCAGCGTTGGACGAGCCCCTCAACTCAGGTGTTCACTAAGGGCACGACAATCAAGGACGCCTCTGCTGCCTACTTCGATGCTCTTGGCATCGAATCCAAGATGTACGACCAATTTGGCTATTGGGGTGTCCATAGCCTTGTTTCCCCGCTTGATGGTGTCGAGCTGTCCGGCGCTTGGTCGTTCTTTGTCAACGGAGTTCCCGCAAGCCAGATCGATAGCGACTATGTGCTCAAGTCGGGTGATAAGATCGTTTGGGCCTATGCTGCCGGCGATACCGTGCCCGGTATCGACAGCGTTGTTGTTGACCCGAGCGCCGCGCGTCCCAACTGGGATAGCGACTGGTCGGGCTTTACGAGCGCCGACAAGGTAACCGATGCGCCTGTACCCACCAAAGACGCTGAGGCAAAATGGGTAAGCGAGCTCAAGTCTTCGAGCGAATGGAATAAGGGAATCTCTGATCCGTTGCTAGTGGGTGACTATCTCTACGTTGCCGTGGGCTCCAAGCTGCTTAAGAAGAATGTCGACACGGGTGAAACCCTTGCGGAATCGCCCTTGGCAGCAAAGATTGATTCGACTTCGCGCATGGTGTACACCGACGGCGTTGTGCTTGTTCCGCTCTCTAGTGGTCGTCTGCAGGCGCTAACGGTTGATGCGCTGGCGACGGTTTGGGTTACCGATGAGCTGCCGGCCGGTCCGGACGGCGCCCAGCAGTCGCTTGCTTCCGTTACGGTCCGTGATGGCTATGCCTACTTTGGCACCGCTTCGGCCAGCTGGACTGATTCGAGTGGCGGCTACCTGCTTTGCGTGCGTATCACTGACGGCAAGGTCATGTGGCAGCACGAGAACGAGAACAGCAAGGGCTATTACTGGGCTGGTATGGCGTTCTCGGGCAACTACGGTGTTATTGCGGACGATTCCGGCACGGTGAGCACGATTGATCCCTCGACTGGAAAGACTGTTGCGAACCTTAAGGTTGCCGATCGCGTGCGCACGACGGTGCTGGTTGATGGATCGATCGCTTATGTCGTGAGTGCCGATGGCGTCTTGCATAAGCTCTCGATTGCCAATAACGGAAGGCTTTCCGAGCTTGGCAAGGTAACGTTTGGTGGCAGCTCGACCTCGACACCGGTGCTGGTCAACGGCAAGATCATTGTTGGTGGTACGTCGATTGATTCCTTTAAGGGCGGCTATCAGAATAAGTACACGTATCATTACGGCCTGCTGGCAACCATAGATGCCGAGACGCTCGCGGTAGACTATTCCATCTGCAAGGCGGATGGGAACTATATTCGCCAGGGTACTTCGGGCGGTGGCGACGTTAAGTCACAGCCGGTTGTTTCGGTTCAAAACGGTGAGACGTACGTGTACTTTACGTCTAACAACAACCCTGGTGGCATCTATCGTTATCGCATCGGCGATGCCGAAGCAGAGCTGCTCTATACGCCGGCTGCGGAGGATCAGCAGTATTGCATGACTTCGATTTCTGTGGGGTCGGACGGCTCGCTGTACTACGTTAACGATTCAGGCAAACTGTTTGCCGTCAAGGGCAATGGTCTGAGGGTCAATCGCTATACCGTTTCATTTAATGCCAACGGCAAAGATGCAGCCATGCCCGATTCTCAGCGTGTGAAAGAGGGCAAGATGGCTACCGAGCCTGCGGATAAGCCCCAGCTCAAGGGCTATACCTTCGGCGGTTGGTATACCGATGAGGCTTGCACGCAGGCGTATGACTTCAGCACGCCGGTGACGACCGACTTGACGCTGTATGCCAAGTGGACCAAGAACGCCACCAACCCTGGCGGTAATGGCGGTTCTGGCTCCAACGGTTCCAACGGCGGCACCGGCAACGGTTCCGCCGCTGGCACTGGCGCGGGCGCTGGCACTGGTACTGGCTCCGGCACGAAGGGTCAGCAGGCTGGTGGCGCTGTCGCCCCGGGCCAGAAGCCGGTTTCCAAGACGACGGTGTCGACCAAGACCGAGACCAAGGACAGCAAGTCCGACAAGAAGGACTCCGACAAGTCCGACAAGAAGGACGAGAAGAAGTCTGACAAGAAGGACGGCAAGTCCGACAAGAAGTCCGACTCCAAGTCCGACAAGGGATCCGCTTCCACGACCACTGCCAAGAAGTCCACTGAGGCTTCCGCGCAGGAGTCTGGCCTCAACCCGCTCGCTATTGTCGGCATCGCGGCCGGCGTGATCGGCCTCGCGCTCATCGCCGTCTTCGTGCTGACCAAGCGCGGCAAGGGTGACGGTAATGCCCGATAAGCCCAAGGAGACCAACGGGCAGCAGCCCGACTCCTCGTTTATCCAGCTTGGCGATGCAAAGCAAAAGGACGCCGCTTCGGCGGCGTCCGCCCCTCGTCGCAAGGCGATGCTTGGCGCTCTGACCGCGGTTTGTATCGCGTTGATCGTCGTATCGCTGGGCTTTGTCCACCCCTCCGAGAGCGGCGCCTGGTCCATTGATTGGATCGTCCAGACCGTGACGGGGGAGAGCGTCGTCGCCAAGGACGCCGCGGGATCCGGCTCGCCTGCTGCTTCGGGCAAGGCCGGCCCCAAGGATTCCAAGTCATCGAATGATGCAAAAGATGAGTCCAAGGATTCGGATGAGTCCAAGTCAAAGGACGATTCCGAGTCTTCAAACAAGGAATCGGACAAAAACTCGGACGGCAAGAAGTCCGGCGAAAAAGGGGCTGGCAATAAAAAGACCGGCGGCAGCCAATCGACTTCTCAGAATTCGACGGCATCGGGCGGAACCAGCTCAACGTCCGGAGCCTCTTCGGCGTCTGGCGGCTCCTCTGCTGCCTCCGATAACGGCAATGCCTCCGCGGGCGACCAGGGCGCCTCTCAGGAGCCTAGCTACGTTACCGTGACGGTCTCGGTCACTTCGAGTGCCGTGGGCAATCCTGTGTCCTCTGGCGGCACGTTCACCTTTAACGAGGGCGCCACGGTCTACGATGCCCTGTGCGCGCTTGGCCTTTCCGTAAATGCGCACGGTTCATCGTACGGCACGTATGTTGCGGCTATCGGCGGCTTAGCCGAAAAGCAGTACGGCGGCACGAGCGGTTGGATGTACTCCGTCAACGGCGCAACGCCCATGACGGCCTGCAGCAACTACGTTCTCTCCAATGGCGACAACGTGGTCTGGTATTACGTAACGGGCTAGGAGTCTTTCAACATAACGCACGGAACGGGCGGCTCGGACAGTATTCGGGCCGTCCGTTTTTTTGATGCGAACGGAACGGAGTTTCCCAGTCGAGGCTCATCCGGAAAGCGCGTCCCACTCTGGAGGCTGATTTCGGGATGAGCTTTCCGGTTGCATGGCCATTGGGAAGCTGCATCCCGTTTCGGTGCGTCATTCCGGGATGTATTTTCCGCTTCAGTGATCATTGGGAAACCGGGTCCCATTTCAGAGCTAAATTCCGGGACACGCTTTCCCAGACGAGCCCATTGGGGAAACTGTGTCCCATTCTGAGGTCCCAAACTGGGATGCCGTTTCCCCGAGGAGGCCTATTGGGAAACGGCATCCCATTTCGGCAGCGTGGCCCGTTTCATGTGCTCTCATCGGCATGCTTAGAAAGCCCGGCAATCATGCTTGGCAAACAAAAAACCGGTTGGAATGGGAATTCCAACCGGTTATACATTCAAGCAAATAGTGAATCGACTACGACCGTGCGCCCTCGAGGAAGAAACGGCGGCTGAAGTAGTTGTACCAGGTGACGAGGAACGTGGCGATGGCCTTCATGGCCTGGTAGCCGATGCTCAAAAACGTGACGCCCACAAACATGTATAGGTCGTTGAGGCCCAGACCGATCACCGACAGGATGGTGAAGATCGTGAACTCGCGCTTGCGGCTCATGCCCTCGCGATGGTCGAACACGTACTTCATGCTGAGCCAGTAGTTGACTACGACGGACGTGGTAAACGAGACCGTGGTGCTCATCAAAAAGTCGAGGTGAAACAGCTCGACGAGCGCAATGAGCATACCCCAGTCGATGCCAAAGGAGATAAGACCCACGACAGCGAACTTGAGGAACTGCTTGGTATGAGGTTGTGCCAGTGCCTTGCGCACGTAATCACATCCAATGCGTTGATGAATCGAGCAGAGGATACTTTAGAGCTTTTGCAAGGGAAACGTAAGGTCTTTGCCAAGAACTATACGAACTCGCCAAATAATCAAGAGCTAATCCGCAAACGTTGAAAATTTGCCCGTAAACGAGCAAAGCCCACGAACAACACAGCGCTCGACGCGCGTCATCCGTGGACATCGTAAAGCTGTAAGGTTGCGAGTTACTTGGTCTCGTCGCCTTCCAGGAAGATCTTTCGGGTCACAAAGTTGTAGACCATGACAAGCGCGGTGGCGCAGATCTTGGCGATATTGGCCTCGAGTCCCAGGCCGGCGTTGAGTGTCAACACGATACCGTCGTTGAGTGCCAGGCCGATCACGGACAGCACGACAAAGATAATGAACTCGCGGCGGCGGCTCATGCCCTCCTTGTGTGCAAACACGTACTTCATGCTGGCGAGGTAGTTAAAGATGAGTGAGATGATGAAGCCGCTGGTGTTGGCGATTAGGATGTTGAGGCCCAGACCGTAGTGGAGCAGATTCATAATGCCAAAGTCGATGACCGTGGCAATGACGCCGACGACGCCAAACTTCATGATCTGCGCAAGGAGCTTTTGCATGGTACCTGCCTTATGGTGGCGCCGGGGCGCCGCGGGGATGACAAACTCAGCAAGTTTAGCCAATCCCCATGGGTGGTGCTAGGCGCGCTCCTCGATAGCACCGTTTCTATATGCATCGAGCAGCTGACGCAGGTCTTGGATCTGGCCGCGGATCCTGGCACCGGAATCGGTGTCGCTCACCATGCGGCGACGGTCTGCTTGGTCAAAACGGTTGGTCTCGCTCTCGATGTCCACGTTGCGCGTGAGTGCCTCGGCAACCGTCGTAAAGGCCCGGTGCGACTTGAGGCGGCAGCCGCGCGAGCTCGAGATGAGCGTGTATCCGGCGATGCCCGTCTTGGGGTGGTAGGCGCGGCAGAAGCCGCCATCGATAACCAGCAGCTTGCCGCCGGCACGAATGGGCTGCTCGCCCTTGGTGGTCTTGACCGGGGTGTGGCCGTTGATGATATGACCGGTCGGGGAACATGCCATAGGGACGACGCCAAACTCGTGCATGATGTCGTCGCAGACAGACGGCGATGTGGTGAGCGTGTAGTACGGATCCATCGGCTCGATCCAGGTGCTCTTGTCAGCGATGTAGGCGCGCTCGAAGGTACGCACCAGGCGTCCGCTCGCGGGCGAGTTAAAGCCGATCCACAGGTACCACATCCAGTCGAGGGCGTCGCGATCGCCCACGCGCCAGGCGCGACGGGCGATGTGGTCGCAAAAATCGAAATAATCGCGGCCGGCGTGCCACGTGCCCAGGCAGTTCATACTGCTAAAGGTGCCGTCCTCGTTGAGTGGCACACAGCCATGGAACAATAGGTTGCCGTTGGTGACCTTGTACATCGAGCCGTGCGTGTAGAGGAAATCGATATGGCGATGCAAGTGATCGGCGGTGACAAACTCAGACACGAGCTTGTCGATGATGTGCTGCTCCTCGGGCGTGAGCGTATAGGGGTCTGCCGGGTCGACGGTGGGGAAGTCGTTGGTCGTGAGGGGCCACACGCTGCCGTCGGCGAGCGTGACCGTGCCAGTTTCGTGGTCGATCTTGTCGAGCAGCAGGCGGTCGGTCATGTCGAACTCGGGGTGACGCTGGATGATCTGGCCCTCGAGCTTAAAGAGCAGCACGTTGATGGCCTTGATCAGCGGGGTGATGGACTCGCCGGCGGTGTAGGTGGCGTCGGCGAAGGCGACGAGCTCGCGCAGCGAGATGCCGTAGTCGTTCTCGAGGATCTCGTAGTTGTCGTAGCGCAGGTTATTGCGCAGCACCGTGGCGATGCACGCCGGCTCGCCGGCCGCGGCGCCCATCCACAGTAGGTCGTGGTTGCCCCACTGGATGTCGAGCGAATGGTAGGTGAGCAGGCGGTCCATAATCTTTGCCGCACCGCCACCGCGGTCGAAGATGTCACCCACCAGGTGCAGGTGGTCGACGGCTAGGCGCTTAATGAGCGAGGCGAGCGACTCGATAAAGTCGTCGGCGCTCGCGGTCTCCAAGATGGACTCTACGATGCGCTCGTGATAGCGCACGCGATAGTTATTCTCGTCCGGATGCGTGTGCAGCAGCTCGTCGATGATGTAGGCGTAGTCGCGCGGGATGGCCTTACGCACCTTGGAGCGCGTGTAGCGGCTCGAAAGCGAGCGGGCGACCATGATGAGCTGGTCGAGCATCGTCTTGAACCAGGTGGGGGAGTCCTCATGCTGAGTGCGGACCAGGTCGATCTTCTCGCGCGGGTAGTAGATGAGCGTGCACAGCTCGCCCTTCTCGTCAAAGGAGAGCGTTTCGCCAAAGATTTCGTCGACATGCTCGCGCACGACGCCCGAGCAGTTGTTGAGGATGTGCATAAAGGCTTCGTACTCGCCATGCACGTCGCTCATAAAATGCTCAGTGCCCTTTGGCAGGTTGAGGATGGCCGAGAGGTTGATGATCTCGGTAAACGCGGATTGCTCGGTGGGAAACTGTCTCGACAGCAGGCGCAGATACTTGAAGTCTTGCGGATTGCGATCGAATGCGACCATGAAACACCTTCCGATAGGGCTGGTAAAACTGATAAACAGCGTCAAACGTTTATCAGTATGCGCCGCTTTTGTTTCGATTGGGGATGGGCGGCCGAATTGTTAGCCGAACGGTTTGGTAAATCGATTTAGTGGAGGTAGATATGGCGGTTGAGTGGAGACGATAGAGGGTGTTTTCTCAGATATTTATGCGTGGGGTCGGTGGAAACGATGGTGGTAAAGATGTTCGCTATTTTTGGTTCGATTTGGTAAATAGTGGACATATGTACCGTATGTAGGCTCACTGTGCGATAATTTGCGCAGCAATGAGTAAGGAGCCTCATATGAGTGATTTTGTCCTGACCTGTGAATCCGCCGCCGATCGAACTCGGGAGTTCTTTGAATCGCGCAATATCCCTGTCGTGTGTTTTCATTACGAGATCGACGATGTTGTCTATACGGACGATCTGTATC
>CABQHZ010000004.1 GCA_902464175.1 uncultured Collinsella sp.
TTTTAAGCTTAAAAGTTAACCAAGACTAACAAAATTGTTGTATTTGAATAGGATGGTGAAAGGGGGCTGCCGAAATGTCTCGATCTGTAACAACTAGGGATGGAAATTGGGCCTAGGTGTTACAGATCGAGACAGGAAGAAATGGTCCTATGGAATGTCTCGATCTGTAACAGTTTGCCGCCAAAACCGGCCCTTCGTGTTACAGATCGAGACATTCGGAACTGTCTCTCGAAAACATCTCAATCTGTAACAGTTAGTCGTCGTAATTGGGCCTTCCTGTTACAGATTGAGATGTTTGAAGTGGTGAGCTAACAGGCCGAACTTGGGGCCTATGTTGTCGCCCTTGAGGTCGGCGGTGTCCACTCGTGGGGTGTGCGTTACGCGATTGTTTCGAAACGGGTGGGAAACACAACGGGCGGGCGATGCTCCTAGTATGCCTATTCAACTGACTGTCTAATATCTAGGGGAGGATCGCGATGCAGGCAGATTCCGCTCAGCAGCAGGGCCTTTATCGCCCCGAATTCGACCACGATGCATGTGGCATCGGCGCGCTTGCCGATATCAACGGCGAGCGCCATCACCAGATTCTGGACGACGCGCTGTCCATTCTGGTCAACTTGGAGCACCGCGGCGGTACCGGACTCGAGAAGAACACCGGCGACGGCGCCGGCATCCTGTTCCAGGTTCCGCATCACTTTTTCCGCAAAGAGGCTCAAAAGTGCGGCCAGATTCTGCCGGCAGAGGGCGACTATGGCGTGGCCATGCTGTTCTTTCCGCAGGACGACAAGGGCGTAGAGGACGCCCGCCGCGTGTTTGAGGAGGGCTGCGCCGAGGCCGGCGTGCCACTGCTCTTTTGGCGCGAGGTGCCCGTCGACCCGCACGACCTGGGCGAGACGGCACGCGCCTGCATGCCTACCATCCTGCAGGCCTTCCTGGGCCGCCCCGACGACACGCCCGCCGGTGACGCCTTCGAGCGTCGCCTGTACGTGTGCCGTCGCACTATCGAGAAGAAGGCCGACGCCGAGTTCGCCCTGCGCGACAAGATCTTCTACGTGTGCTCCATGAGCTCGCGCACCATCGTGTACAAGGGCATGCTCGTCGCCACGCAGATGCGCCGCTTCTTCATCGACCTCAATGACGCCGCCGTCAAGACGGCCGTGGCGCTCGTCCACTCGCGTTACTCCACCAACACCACGCCCAGCTGGGAGCGCGCGCACCCCAACCGCTTTATCATCCACAACGGCGAGATCAACACCCTCAAGGGCAACGTCAACTGGATCCGCGCCCGCGAACCCAACCTGTACAGCCCCGTGCTGCAACACGATCTTGAGCGCGTGATGCCTATCATCAACCGCGAGGGTTCCGACTCCGCGATTCTGGACAACGTGCTCGAGTTTTTGGTCATGAACGGCCGTCCGCTCACGCGTGCCGCGTCCATGTTGCTGCCCGAGCCGTGGGACCACAACGATAGCCTGAGTGAGGAGCGCCGCGCCTACGACGCCTACCAGTCCATGCTCATGGAGCCGTGGGACGGTCCGGCTGCCATCGCCTTTACCGACGGCCGTACCCTGGGTGCCGCCCTCGACCGTAACGGCCTGCGCCCGGCCCGCTACTACGTGACGCGTGATGGCCGCTTTATGCTGGCGAGCGAGGTGGGCACCATCGAGGTGCGTCCCGAGAACATCCTGACGAGCGGCTGCCTGGGACCGGGCCAGATGCTCGAGGTCGACTTTGCCCGCGGCCGCGTGATCTACAACGACGAGCTGCGCGCCCGCTACGCCAAGGAAAAGCCCTACCGCGACTGGATTGCCGAGGAGACGCTGACCGTCGATGCGCTCGATAGGCCTGCCGCGGCAACGCCCGCCGAGGACGCCGAGGTGCCCGCCGCCGTGCGTATGGCCAAGCTCGGCTACCACTGGGATGATGTCGACGAGGTCGTGCGCCCCATGGCCCAGCAGGGCAAGGCGCCGCTCGCCTCGATGGGCATCGATGCGCCGCTGGCCTGCCTGTCCAAGAAGACGCGCTCGTTCTTTGACTATTTCTATCAGCTGTTCGCCCAGGTCACGAACCCGCCCATCGATGCCCTGCGCGAACATATGGTCACCTCGACCACGCTCTACCTGGGCAACCACGGCAACCTGCTCGAGGATTCCCGCACGGCCTGTCAGCTGGTGCGCTTGGAGCGCCCATTGCTGAGCGAGGAGGAGTTTGACCGCATCTGCGCCATCGACCGCGTGGGCTTTAAGACCCGCCGCTTCCGTGCCGTATATCGCCGCGATGCCGGTGAGGGCGCATTGCAGGCGGCGCTTAAGCAGCTGGCTGAGGACGTTGAGGCCGCGGTCCGCGACGGCGTGAACATCGTGGTGCTGAGCGACCGTGCCGCCGCGGGCGAGGTGCCCGTGCCGTCGCTGCTCGCCGTTGGCTGCGTGCACAACCACCTGATCCGCGCCGGCGTGCGCACCTTTGCCGACATCGTGGTGGAGTGCGGTGACGCCGTGTCCCCGCACGACTTCGCGGCGCTGGTGGGCTACTCCGCGAGCGGCATCTATCCGTACAACGCGCACGCGTGCATCCGCGATCTGGCGGCACGCGGCGACCTGGACGTGACGGCCGAGCAGGGTATCGACAACTACAACAAGGCAGCGACCGCCGGCATCGTCTCCATCATGTCCAAGATGGGCATCTCCACGGTGCAGAGCTACCACTCCGCGCAGATCTTCGAGGCCGTGGGCTTTACCACGGAGTTCGTCAACGAGTACTTTGCGGGCACGGTGAGCCGCGTGGGCGGTATGCGTGTCGAGGACGTCGAGCGCGAGCAGAACGAGCGCTGCGACGCCGCGCTCGCCATCCTTAAGAGCCCCGCGCCTGAGCAGCTGCCCACGCTGGGCCTGACCAAGTGGCGCCCGCTCGGCGGCGAGGATCACCTTATCGACCCGCAGACCGTCTACCTGCTGCAGACCGCCTGCCGCGAGGACAGCTACGATACCTTTAAGGAGTACAGCGCCCGCCTGCACCGCACCGGCCGCGCCGTGCGACTGCGCGACCTGCTGGATTTTGACGACAGCGGTCGCACTCCGGTGCCGCTCGACGAGGTCGAGCCCGCGCTCAACATCGTCCGCCGCTTTAATACCGGCGCCATGTCGTACGGCTCCATCAGCAAGGAAGCGCACGAGTGCATGGCCATCGCCATGAACCGCCTGCACGGCCGTTCCAACTCCGGCGAGGGCGGCGAGGACCCGCGTCGCGAGACCCCGCTAGCCAACGGCGACTCCAAGAACTCCGCCATCAAACAGGTGGCAAGCGCGCGCTTTGGCGTGACGAGCCGCTATCTTTGCAGCGCCTTCGAGATTCAGATCAAGATGGCTCAGGGCGCCAAACCTGGCGAGGGTGGCCACCTGCCCGGCAAGAAGGTCTACCCCTGGATCGCCGAGGTCCGTCAGTCCACACCCGGCATCGGCCTGATCTCGCCTCCGCCTCACCACGACATTTACTCTATCGAGGATCTGGCAGAGCTGATCTTCGATCTTAAGAACGCCAACCCCGGCGCACGCGTGTCGGTCAAGCTGGTCAGCGAGGCCGGCGTCGGCACCATCGCCACCGGTGTGGCCAAGGGTGCTGCCGACAAGATCTTGATCAGCGGTCACAATGGCGGCTCGGGTGCCGCGGCGCGCGACTCTATCTGGCACGCCGGCCTGCCGCTGGAACTTGGCCTTGCCGAGGCCCAGCAGACGCTGCTGCAAAACGGCCTGCGCTCACGCGTGGTGCTCGAGGCCGACGGCAAGCTCATGGACGGCACCGATGTTGCCGTCGCCTGCCTGCTGGGTGCCGAGGAGTTTGGCTTCGCGACCATGCCGCTCATCTCCATGGGCTGCCTCATGCAGCGCGACTGTCAGCAGGATACCTGCCCGGCCGGCATCGCCACGCAAAACTGCCGACTGCGTCATGGCTTTCGCGGCAAGCCCGAACACGTTGAGCACTTTATGCTCTTTGTTGCCGAGCAGCTGCGCGAGGTCATGGCGAGCCTGGGCTTCCGCACCGTCGACGAGATGGTCGGCCATCCCGAGTGCTTGCGCCAGATTGAGGTCCCGGGCAACCGTAAGGCCAACCTGCTCGATCTGTCGCCCGTGCTGGCGAGCGCGACCTGCGAGTTCGGTGCCCATATCCCGGGTGCCGACGGTCGCCACTTCCTGCCGCAGATGGCCGCGGACAGCGAGCTCGACAAGACGCTCGACTCCACGCTGTTTGTGCCCTACACGGCCGATGCGCGTGCGCACCTGCGTCCGATTCGCTTCCATGCCGACATCGCCAACGTCAACCGCTGCGTGGGCACCATCCTGGGCAACGCGGTGACCAAGGCACATCCCGAGGGCCTGCCCGCCGGCTCCATCACCATCGATTGCGATGGATCGGCCGGTCAGAGCTTTGGCGCCTTCCTGCCGCGCGGCATTACGCTCAACGTGTGCGGCGACGCCAACGACTACTTTGGCAAGGGCCTTTCGGGCGGCGAGGTGTCGGTGCGCCCCAACCCGCATGCGACCTATAAGTTCGACGAAAACATCATCGTGGGCAACGTTGCGTTCTTTGGCGCCACGAGCGGCCGTGGCTTCATCAACGGCCTGGCCGGCCAGCGCTTTGGCGTACGCAACTCCGGTGCCACCGTGGTGGTCGAGGGTTGCGGCAACCACGGCTGCGAGTACATGACGGGCGGTCTGGCGCTTATCCTGGGTGAGGTCGGGCAGAACTTCGCCGCCGGTATGACGGGCGGCGTGGCCTATGTCTTTGACCAGTACGGCACGCTCGATGCCCGCGTGAACCACGAGAGCGTTGAGCTCAAGGCCCCGACGGCCGGCGAGCTGGCGCAGATTCGCGCGCTCATCCAGGAGCACGTGGACGCGACGCAGAGCCCGCGCGGCATTAAGCTGCTCTACAGCTTCGACTCGATGGGCAAGCACTTTGTGAAGGTCATTCCGACCGAGTACGAGCGCGTGCTGGCGATTGTCGCTGCTGCCGAGGCCGTGGGCAAGACGCATGCGCAGGGCGAGGAGTTGGCGTTTGACATCGTGACCGGTCGCGCCGACGCTGCTGATGTTGCCCGCTTTGATGTTGCGGGCGGTGCTGCGGGTGCTGCGCCCGTGGCCGCTACCAGCTCTGTTGCTTCGACCAAGAAGGAGGCGTAAGTGCCATGGGTAAGCCCGGTGCTTTTCTTGATATCGATCGCGTGACCCACGAGCTGCGCCCTGTGGAGGAGCGCAGCCATGATTTTGATCCGCTGTACGTGGAGCTCGATGACGATGCACGTCGCGCCCAGGCGAGCCGCTGCATGATGTGCGGCGTGGCGTTTTGCCAGATGGGCGCGAGCTTTGGCAAGGCACGCCCGAGCGGCTGCCCGCTGCACAACCTGATTCCCGAGTGGAATGAGCTGGTGTACCGCGGCCGCTGGGACGAGGCTGCCGAGCGCCTGTCGCTCACATCGCCCATGCCCGAGTTTACGAGCCGTGTGTGCCCGGCGCTGTGCGAGGCCGCGTGCAACCTGGGTTCGGTCGACGGCCAGCCCACGACGATCCATGACAACGAGCGTGCAATCAGCGACCATGAGTGGGCAAATGGCGGTCCGCGTCGCTTTGAGCCGGCAGGGGAGGGCGCACCCGCGGTTGCCGTGGTGGGCTCCGGTCCTGCTGGTCTGGTGGCGGCATGGGAGCTTGCACGTCGTGGCGCCCGCGTGACGGTGTTTGAGCGCGACGACCGCCCGGGCGGTCTGCTCATGTACGGCATTCCCAACATGAAGCTCGAGAAGTCCGTGGTCGAGCGTCGCGTGGCGTTCATGCGTGACCTGGGCATTGTGTTTGAGCTGGGCGCCGATGTGACGGACCCTGCGGTGGCAGCCAAGCTCGATGGCTTTGACGCTGTCGTGGTGGCTGCTGGTGCCCGTGCCCCGCGCGGGCTTTCGGCTGCGAACATTGACGCTCCGGGCGTGGTGTACGCGGTGGACTACCTGACGGCTTCGACCGTCTCGGTGCTCGATGGTAGCGAGCCCGCGGTGAACGCGCGCGGCCTGGACGTCGTGGTCATTGGCGGCGGCGATACCGGCAACGACTGCGTGGGTACCGCGGTGCGCCAGGGTGCGCGCAGCGTGCGCCAGTTTGAGTTCTTGCCGGCTGCGCCCGATAAGCGCGCGGCGAGCAACCCCTGGCCGCAGTGGCCCAACGTTAAGAAGACCGACTACGGCCAGCAGGAGGCTATCGCTGCGATGGGTGGTGAGATGCGTGCCTGGGGCGTGGATACGCTCGAGGTGCTGCTGGACAAGAAGGGTGCGGCCGCGGGCCTGCGCGTGGTCGATCTGGACTGGTCGGCGGGAAAGCCCGAGCGCATCGCGGGCTCCGAGCACGAGGTGCCGGCGCAGCTGGTGCTCATCGCCTGCGGCTTTACGGGTCCGGAGCACGGCGTGTTCGATGCGGTGAGCGTGCCTGTTGCCACCGCTGGTCGTCCGCTGCCGGTGATGGCTGCTGAGGGCTCGCATCTCGCGGCTCGCACGGAGGGTGTCGCCGCGGATGCCGCGCCGGTGTATGTGGCGGGTGATGCCCGCAACGGCAGCTCGCTCGTGGTGAGTGCCATGGCCGATGCCCTGGCCTGCGCAGCCGAAGTCGCCGAGGCGCTGGAGCTGTAAAGTAGTCATTTAAGAACGTCCCCAATGACTAGCCATTTTTTTTTGTCTAGTCGTTGGGGACACTCTTTGCGAGCAGTTTGCTCGTTTGTCGACGTGCGGGTGTTCATTTGTCGACTTCTTGGGCTGTGGTCACCTGTTGTTTCTGTGGTGGCTGCGGGCATCTGGCTCAAAAGGGCGGGTTGGCCGTCGATGTTTACCTGCGGTTTTGTTGCGGCGCGCATTTTCGGTCAAGCTTTTCGTCAAGTGTTTGGTCAGCATCTGGTTTGCAGCCGGAGGCCTATTTTGCCCGCGCTGGTCGTGGCTGCCCACCCTCCTCGTAAGCTCAAATTGAGGTCCATCAGTTTGAGGAGGATGCCATGACTGACCACGCTTTTGACCGAGCAGAGCTGGCTGAAGCCGTCGGCAACGATATTGCCGACATGGCTCACTTTTGGATGCTGCGGAAGTTTCAATTCCTGGAGCCGGCGCGCGAACAGTTCGAGGTCATTGTCGACCCGTGGCTCAGCTATTGCACCGAGCCTTCGCAAAACGAAATCATGGCCTACAACATGGCGTTTACCGATTGGCTGCTGTTTGAGCGCCCCTATCGCCATGGCAAAACGCTGCTCGAGCTATATGTTGACGAGCCGCCGGCATCGCTTTCGCCTGCCTCGCTCAAGCGGCTCGAGCAGGTGCGCGACACGCAGTATTTCTCGCGCTTTGGCATTTTGGACAAGGATCCTGCGTCCGGCATGGTCGTGCTGAAGGACACGCGCACCGATCATCGCTTTGATGTCTACGATCCGCATATCGTGCAGAAGGAGCACTGGAGTGACGGCGCGATTGCGGTGCGCCTCGCCTGCGTCGACGATGTCTGGCTGGCGGCGGGGCAGCTCTATCTGTATGACATCGCGCGCCTGAGTGACACGGCGGCCGATGGACCGGGCGCGGTGCATCCCGAGGATCTGCAGGATGGCTTTGACACCTCGTGCATCAGCTTCTTCTTGCGTCTGGTCCGCGACATCATGGGCGCCCAGGGGCGGTACGTAAGGTCGCTCAACATCTACGAACAGGAATGGGAGTAGGGGATGGGCGGTTGTCGCCTGCCTTGCCTTCTGCCTTTATGTCTCGACCTGTAACGTTTAGGGGCCTGAAGAACGTCTTACTGTTACGGATCGAGACGTTTGGCGCCTGGCTGGGGGAATGTCTCAATCTGTAACATCTACAGTCCAAAAATCGGTCTTCCTGTTACAGATCAAGACATTTATCAGCGGAGGCAACGGTGACGATGGTCCATTTGTCCGATGTAGTGGTGATGGAAGTGTCTAATACCGTTTTCAAGCACAAGCATACGACTCGCAACACGTTGGCGCGGAATAGGATGCTCGCGCGACTCACGGAGGTGACCGAGCAAGGTGCGCTGTTCGCAACGCATGACAATGCCGAGCTCATGTGGCTGCGGCGTCATGTTGGAACCGACGATATCGCGGAACCCGAGCCGTATTTGTTCTGCTTTCAACATGATTGGGATGCGCTGACGCCGTCGGAGCGATCGCTGCGGACCATCAAGGGGCTTGCGGATTTTCATCCTGATTGGGCGTTCTGGGGATACGATGCGGCACTCGTGTGGGGCCTGGAGGTGCCGAATGATCTGCTCGGCCCGCGTTTTCTTGTTAAGACGGGCTGTACCGCGGCGCTGAGCGGTGGGTGCCGACTGCTGCGTCCTCAGACGGCGGGGCCGCTTGAGTGCGTTGATGGCGTGCGGGTGACGTCGTTTTGGCGCACGGTGGAGGATTGCCTACTGCGTGCGCCGTTCTCCTACGGGTTGGCGATTGCCGATTCTGCACTGCGGGCGAAAGGCGTATCACGTGGGGATTTGTGCGAGCGCCTCCGCGCCGATTGCGAGGGCAGGCGAGGGTATCGCAGGGCACAGGTGATTGCGTCGTATGCGGACGGGCTGTCTGAAAACGGCGGCGAGTCTCGGTTCCGAGCATTCTTTATTGCGTACGGCTTTCCGGTTCCGGAGCTGCAGGTGGAGTTTCGCGACCCGCTCGATCCGAGCCAGGTGTTTCGCGTCGACTATTTTTGGCGGCTCGAGGACGGGACGTGTGTCATCGGCGAGCTCGACGGAAAGGGGAAGTACACCTTGCAGAGCGGCGAGGGTCGGGAGTCGGTTGACCCATTCGTGGCAGAGCGTCAGCGGGAATCTCATCTGACAATGCTCGGGCATAAGGTGCTTCGGTTTACGTTTAACGAACTCAAAGGCCCGGGGAAGCTAGTCGAGAAAATGAGGCTGGCGGGTATTCCTCGGCAGGTTGAATTGGCTGAGGAGTGGAGATGCCAGTGGTATGGGCGCTGAGAGGTCTTGTCTCGATCTGTAACGTTTAGAGGCTGTTTGAGCTCGTAATTGTTACAGATCGAGACAAGCCGGTGAAACGTCGACCGAATGTCTCGATCTGTAACATCAAGGGGCCTAATAACCCTGTACCTGTTACAGATCGAGACATTTCCCTGGTGTCGCTGGGGTGGGACTGCAACGTGTTCCGTCTCCTCACATCCCCTCTTCCTTCCGTTAACCGATGCGTCTGCAGCAATCCAGCGGGACTAGGTGATAATGGACAAATGTTCAAGTTAATCGTGAGGGAGGAGCCCGATATGGCGTCTGCCGATCGTCCCACGTTGTTTATCAATGCGACTATTCTGGATGGCTCGGAGCATATGGAGCCGCAGCCCGATATGGCCGTGACTGTTGAGCGCGGCGTCATCACCTGGATGGGGCCGAGTGCTGTGGCGCAGGCGCCTGCAGGTGCCGAGGTTATCGACCTGGGTGGTGCGTATCTCATGCCCGGTCTCATCAATATGCACGTGCATCTGTGCGGTTCGGGCAAGCCGGTCTCGGCGGGTGATGCGGGCGCGCTCATGAAGAAACTCGATAATCCCGTGGGCCGCGCCATCGTTCGTCATATCCTCAAGGGCAGCGCCCAGCAGCAGCTGGCGAGCGGCGTGACCACGGTACGCGGCGCAGGTGACCCGCTGTTTGCCGACATCGCCGTGCGCGACGCCATCGACGCCGGCAAGTATCAGGGCCCGCGTCTGGTGGCACCGGGCACGGGCGTTACGGTGCCGGGCGGCCACGGCGCGGGTCTGTTCGCACAGGTGGCCAATACTCCCGCCGAGGCAGCCGAGCAGGTGCGCGACCTGTATGCGCGCGGCGCCGACGTCATCAAGTTGTTCGTGACGGGTGGCGTGTTCGACGCGACCGAGGTGGGCGAGCCGGGCGTGCTGCGTATGCCGGTCGATGTCGCCGCGGCGGCGTGCAAGGCGGCGCACGAGGTCGGCCTTCCGGTTATGGCCCATGTCGAGAGCACCGAGGGCGTGAAGGCCGCGCTTGAGGCCGGCGTTGATACGATTGAGCACGGTGCCCCGATGACGCCCGAGATCTTGGAGCTGTACCGCGGCGCCGCGGGCACGCAGCTCGAGGGACGTGCGCCCAGCGTTACCTGCACTATCAGCCCGGCGCTGCCGTTTGTGTTGCTCGATCCGGAGAAGACCCATTCGACTGACACGCAAAAGAAGAACGGCGACATCGTGTGCTCGGGCATTATTGAGAGTGCCCGCGCGGCGCTGGAAGCTGGCGTTAAGGTGGGCCTTGGCACAGATTCGAGCTGCCCGTTCGTGACGCAGTACGACATGTGGCGTGAGGTGGCCTATTTTGCCAAGTACGTGGGCGTGAGCAACGCCTTTGCGCTGCATACGGCCACGCAGGTCAATGCCGAGCTCCTGGGGCTGGGCGGCGAGACCGGTACGATCGAGTGCGGCAAGGCCGCCGATATCCTGGTGACGCGCAAGAATCCGCTCGATGACCTGTCGGCGCTTCGCGAGCCGATGCACGTAATGTGCCGCGGTGAGCTGGTGCGCAAACTGAAGGTGAAGCGTATCCCCGAGGTGGACGCCGAGCTCGACGCGATTATGGCTATGCCTGCCGAGGCGCTGGCCGAGGAGCTTGCCCGCGACGGCGTAGCGTAGGCGCTGACGCGACAAGGGCGACAACTTCGTCGAATGCTGTCGCCCCATGCAAAAAGCCGAGGTCTCAACACGAGGCCTCGGCTTTTTTATCGAACAAATACTTAAGATTTGGGACAAACAAACCTGATTAATTTGTCCCGCGTGCGGGTGCTAGGAGCGGGTTTCCATCTTGGTGTGGCACTTGGGGCAGGTGACGCGGATCTTGCCTTTGCCCTTGGGGACGGAGAGCATCTGGCCGCAGTTGGGGCACTTGAGGTATGCCGTAGTTTTGCGGCCCTTCCACATCTTCTTGGCCGTGCGCTTGGCACGCTCCAGGTCCTCTTTGCTGGTGCCGGCCGCGCGCGAGGCATTGGTCGCCGCGGCGCCGCCGCCCAGGCTGGCGACGAACTTGCCCAGACCGGGGACGTTCGCGGTCGCGGCGACAAAGGCCTCGTTCTCCTTACGGCGTGCGTCGATGTTTTTGGACAGGCCGCGCAGCACACCAATCACGATCACGGCGATGGCGATCCAACTGAGCCACTGGATACGAGCCATCGAACCGATCATTGCGATGACGATTCCAGCAAAGCCCATCACGATGGTGAGCTCATCGGCGCCATTGCGGCCCTTCATAAAGTCATTCATGCAAATTGCCTTTCGTTCGATATGCTGCACGCCTTTATACCCGATTTAGAGCAAGGGGGACAGGTCAATCTGCACCAAGGTGGTGCAAACGTACCTATCCCCGATGCACCAAGATGGTGCAAAGAAGTCTGTCCCCAATGCCCCAATTACTTGGAGAGCTTGTCGACGACGCGTTCGATCTCGGCGAGCTTGGCGGCCTTGAGGTCTTCGTCGCCCGATTCGATTGCCGAAGTCACGCAGCCCTCGATATGCGCTTTGAGCACGTCGGCGTTGATGCGCGCGAGGAGCGCCTGCGTTGCCATGAGCTGTGTGGAAATATCGACGCAGTAGCGGTCCTCCTCGACCATCCGCAGGATGCCGTCGATCTGACCGCGTGCCGTCTTGAGCATGCGGGTCACCGATTTATGGTCTGCCATCATGGCGGGTCCTCGTTTCTGGTCGGGGTGCGCGTGGATCGTTACGCGGCGGTTACGGACAGGGCGTGGAACTTCTCGCCGGCGCCCTCGACGGCGGCGGCGAGCTGCTCGGCGGTTACGGTGTCGGCGCACTCCACCTGGACGGTCTGGGTCTCGTGATCGGCGTCGGCGTCGGTCACGCCGTCAACGTTGAGCAGTGCCGTCTCGACAGTAGCGTCGCAGTGGCCGCACATGAGGCCCGAAGTCTTGATTGTGTAACGCATGGGTGTACTCCTTATCGATTGAGATTATCTGACAGTTTAGTCGTGAACAGCGTCATCTTAAAGGTGCGCTGAGGTGCCCGAGATTGCCCCGAAAGAGGAGCGAAGCGTACTTGGGTACGCGAGCGACGGTTTGAGGGGCAAGGTCGGGTGCATCAGTGCGCCGTCTTGGGCTTAAAGGTTCGCAGGCGCAGAGCATTGCTTACGACGCACACGCTCGACAGGCTCATGGCCGCGGCGCCGAACATCGGCGAGAGCTGCCATCCGGTGAGCGGGAAGAACACGCCCGCGGCGAGCGGAATGCCGATGCCGTTGTAGAACAGTGCCCAGAACAGGTCCTGCTTGATGTTGCGGATCGTGGCGCGCGACAGCTCGATGGCACGGGCGACGTCCATGAGGTCGCTGCGCATGAGCACCACGTCGGCACCCTCCTTGGCGATGTCGGCGCCGGTGCCGATGGCAAGGCCCACGTCGGCGCGTGCCAGGGCGGGGGAGTCGTTGATGCCGTCGCCCACCATGGCGACCTTGCCGCCCGCATCCTGCAGTTCGCGCACGTGGCGTTCCTTATCGGCGGGCAGGACGTCGGCGATAACCTGTTCGCTGGTGAGTCCCACGCGGCGGGCGATGGCCTCGGCCGTCACGCGGTTGTCGCCGGTGAGCATGCGCACGTCGACGCCGAGCTTGCGGAGCGCGGCGATTGCCTCGGCACTCGTTTCTTTGACCTCGTCAGCCACGGCGATGGTGCCGACAAGCTCGTCGTTCTTGGCAAAGAACAGCGGCGTTTTGCCCTCGGCGGCAAATCGCTCCGCAAGTCCTGCGGGCACGGTGATACCCAGCTCGCTCATCAGACGAACGTTGCCGGCAGCAATGACGTTTTGTCCCTCGCGCGCCGTAACGCCTCGTCCAGGCACGGCGGCAAAGTCCTCGACCATGCGCGCGACGATTCCGCGCGACTCGCACTCGGCCATAATCGCTTCGGCCAGCGGGTGCTCGCTCTGGCGCTCCAGCGCGGCGGCGAGTTTAAGCAGTGCCTTCTCGCTCATGGCGGGCGAGCCGTCAGTGCGCGTGGCCACCACGATATCGGTCACGGCAGGCTTGCCGCGGGTGACGGTGCCCGTCTTATCGAGTACCACGGTGCCCACGTTGCGCAGGTTCTCCAGTGCCTCGGCGCTCTTAAACAGAATGCCCATCTCGGCGCCCTTGCCGGTGCCCACCATAATGGCGACGGGCGTGGCCAGACCCAGTGCGCACGGACAGCTGATCACCAGCACGGCCACGGCGGAGGTGAGCGCTTCGTTGATGCTGCCGGTCAGCACCATCCACGCCACAAAGGTTACGGCAGAGATTGCAAACACCACGGGCACGAACACACCGGCGACCTTGTCGGCCATGCGGGCGATGGGCGCCTTGGTGGCGTTGGCGTCCTCGACGAGCTGGATGATCTTGGCGAGCGACGTGTCGGCGCCCACGCGCGTGGCACGGAAGGTAAACGAGCCGGTGCGGTTGACCGTGGCGGCGTTGACGGTGTCGCCGGCGGTCTTTTCCACGGGGATGGACTCGCCGGTGAGCGCGCTCTCGTCCACGGCCGAGGCACCCTCGAGCACCACGCCGTCGACGGGGATGGACTCGCCGGGGCGCACGCGCAGGACCTGGCCGGGAAGGATACTGTCGACGTCGACAGTGGTTTCGGTGCCGTCGTCGGCAACGACGGTCGCAGTCTTGGGTGCCAAGTCGATGAGCGCCTCGATAGCGCCGCCGGTTTTGGACTTGCTGCGCGTCTCGAGGTATTTGCCCACGGTGACCAGCGACAGGATCGTGCCGGCGCTCTCAAAATACAGATTGTCCATGCTCGTCATCATGGCCTCGTGGATTTGCCCGGCGGCCAGCTGATCGGCCATGATAAACATGGCATAGAGCGACCAGGCAATCGACGCGGTGGCGCCGACGGCGATGAGAGCGTCCATGGTCGGCGCGCCGTGCGCGAGCGATTTAAACCCGTTGATAAAGTATGCGTCGTTGACGTAGACGATGGGGATGAGCAGGACGAGCTCGGTGAGCGCGAGCGTCATGCTGTGGGTATGGTCGGTGAAAATGCCGGGTAGCGGCCAGCCAAGCATGTGCCCCATGCCTATGTAGAACAGTGGGATGAGGAATACGATCGAGAGGATGAGGCGGGTGCGCATGGCGGAGGCGGCGGCCTCCAGCTTTTTGGTAGGCGACTCCATATGGGCGGCGCCAGACCTGGCTTGTGCGCTGCCGTTTGAGCTGGCGGCACCGGTGCTCGCATCAACGGGTGAGGCCGAGTAGCCCGCGCGGTCGACGGCGGTGCAGATGTCATCGGGGGAGACCTGCGCGGGGTCGTAGTCCACCAGCATAGAGCCGGCGAGCAGATTGACCGCGACGCTCTCGACGCCGTCGAGCTTGCTCACGGCACGGTCCACGTGCGCCTGACAGGCGGCGCATGTCATGCCACCCACATCGAATTTATCTTGAGCCATGGCTTCTCCTTTCTGTGGCTCGGTATTGGAATTGTTAACCTGCCGATACTATACACCCATACCCCCTGGGGGTGTCCAGTAATAGTTGGAATGTATGACTTTTCATTACAGATGAGGGTGGCTGCTCAATCGGTGGCCGTCTCTGCCAAACATCTCAATCTGTAACGTCTGGACCGGTTTTTGAACCATAGCTGTTACAGATTTAGACAAACATTTCAACCGAAAACTAACGTCTCGATCTGTAACAACTAGACCCCGTTTTACCGAGTATTTGTTACAGATCAAGACAAACAGTTGGCAGGAAACTCAATGTCTTAATCTGTAACATCTAGACTGGTTTTTTGGGTTCTAACTGTTACAGATCGAGACAGACTGTCCGCGGTCAACTCAAATGTCTTGATCTGTAACATCTAGAGAGGTTTTTAACCCCTTACTGTTACAGATTGAGATGTTGTCTCGCGGGGCGGGGGCTTGTCTCGTTCTGTAACATCTAGACCTGTATCTGCCGAGCTAGTGTTACAGATCGAGACAATTGCCGGGGAGGGGTCCCGTCACGGCAAGACGCCCGCTCCCTAGATGCAGAACCCGGGGATCACGCAGGTTCGCTTGCTTGGCTTTTCCGCAGGCGTTGCGTACGTAAAGACGTCGCCGTCGTGTCCCACGCGATTCATATAGAGCGTGCCTTCGCTCTCCGATGTGTCGGGGCTCACCGTGCGCTCCCACCAACAGGTGTCCTTGCCCTTCCACTGGCGGACCATCGTCTCGTTCGTGGAATACGGGCTCACCTTGAGCTCGTGGAAGAGTTGGTACTCCTTGCCCTCGCCGTTGTAGATGTCTGCCAGGTAGTGATAGTCCTCGGCAAACGAATCGGGCGGCTGCACGCCGCACAGCTCGACCATGGCGGGCAGCCAAAGGGTTGCGGGCAACTCGCTCAGACACGACGCACTGTTGGCGGCGCCAACGTTATTCGAGACCTTTTTGACAGATTTGATAAGCGCGCGCAACTCGTTGGGCAGCAGCTTAAGGCCGTCGCTGTCGAGCCATTCCCGCAGCTCGCAATCTGCCCAGCCGGCGCTCGGCGGTTCAGCCGCAGCGTTGCGCTCGGCAATACCCGCGTCGAACATAAACGTCAGCCCGGCCTTGCCCGTCCCGTCCAGAAGCTCATCGTGGCGGATGCCCACAAGCTGCGCGCCAACCTCCAGCCCGTTGGCGAGCTTCACACGCTTGGTGCACGGATAAGGGATATGTCCATCGGCATCGAGCAGATGATAGCGCTTGGCAATCTCGCGTGCCTTGCTACGGGTCTCGGCGGCCTTAATCTTGAGCGAAATCTCCTGCAGCTGATCCCAGGTGTAGTCGTCAAGCGAACCGCGGATGCCGTCCAGGTAGTCGGGGATGCCAAATCCATGGGTTGCCGCCCCGATAACGCCGAGCCCCGCAACGGCTGCAACGACGCCGCCGATGACAAAGCGGCGGCGGGTCATGGCATCGTGACGGGCCTGCTCCAGGATCTCTCGTGCGCGCTCGCCGGCGACGTCGACCTTAAGGTGCGTGCTAGAATCGATATCAATTGCGGCCTCGTCTCCTGCACCCTCGCGGTCCTCAGATTCTGCAGCGGGGAGGTATGTCGAGAGCACCTCGAGCATCTGCTGCTCGGTAGGGCGATCGCCCTGTTCGACCGAGATGCCCTTCATGATGATCTGGACAAGCGCTTTGTCGCCCTCGCAGCGCGGCTCGAGCGGCGCCGGTTTGGTCTTGGTCTTTATGAGGTAGAACGAGCCGGTTGCCGCGGCACCCGTCGACTCGACATCGAACGGTTTGCGACCGCTGTAGAGCTGGTACAGAATGCTCGAAAGCGCATAGACGTCGATCGCGGGCGAGCGGCGAAGGGCCGCGATGCCTTCGATATCCTGCGTGAGCATTTCGGGCGCGGCATATGCGGGTGTGGCAAAACGCCAAATGTCGGCACGTCGGGTGATTGTGTCGTCGCCGAGTGCCATGGTGGCGGAGCCCATGTCGATGAGGCAGGGGTCAAAGGAGCAATCGGCAATCTGCTGCTCGAGCGTTCGGCTGGTGGTGCGGAACATGATATTGGCGGGCGAAAGATCGCGGTGAACGACCGGGTTCACAAGGCCTTGGGTCATCAAGAGCGCGCGAAGCACGGCGTTTCCGACGGCGGCGACCGTCTGGGTGGTCAGCCCGCCCGAGGTATCGTGCGGAAGCAAGGGCAGCGCCCGCTTGAGCGAGGTGCCCTCGACCCACTCCATGAGGATGAGCGGGTCGTCCTCGCAAGAGCCGTAGCCATAGACACGCGGGAACCCGCTCAGGTGCGAGACGGTACACAGGTGACGGTACTCCTCGAACAGAGCGGCGGTATTGGCAAGGTGCGCGGCCAATTGCTCGGCGGAGCGGGTGGAGGCTTGGCCGGAAAGGATGGCGTTGTCTGCCAGCAACTTGACGGCAAAGACCTCGCCGTTGGTGTTGGTCGCGCGCAGCACGTGGCCGATGTTGCCGTCGCTGCGATGGGCCGTTTGAAGAATAAGCGTCATAAACCGGCGCTTGGCGTCGTCCTCGGCACTGGGGTCGACTGCCACGGCGGTGTCGAACGTGTCGAGACGGATGAGCTTGTCGCCATAGGCGCTATCGGTAGTATCCATGGCGTTCCTTTGTCTGGCATGGGTTGCCGCACGTATGCGTCGGCAGTGCGGCTATTGGTAAAGCACCATGATAGCCGCACTGCCGACGTATGCCGCTGAGTATTGTCGTTTACGACGCAGAAGGTAGAAGACGAAAGACGGGCGGCGACCGTTTTTCGATCGCCGCCCGCGCTAGTCCACAATGACAAGGAATGTCGTGTAGAGGCCCAGATGGAGCCTGTCGCTGTTTTCGATTTCCACCGGAGGATAGATCTTGCCGGGTTCGCGTTGGTCGCGCGGCGGCTCAATCACGATGTCACCGTCGCCCGCGCCCGATTCGAGGACGGTGCCGTTGGTCGATCCAAGTCCCTGGGCGTACCAGCGTCCGCCTTCGAGCCAAATCCGGAGATGCTCGCGCGATGCGTCGGCGCCTACATCGGTAATGCTAGGCGAGGCTTTGGGCAAAGAGCCGATTACCGTGCCGCGCGGGTCACGCGTAAGGGGGTGGATCTGCATGTCAACGCTGTTTCCGGCGTGCGTCCTAAGCAAGCCGAGATTGGGGGCGACGGTGCGCGGCTGCTCCAGGCTGCTCATAAAGCCACGTCCGACGGTGGTCTCGGTGGTGCCAAAGTGCCCGCCTGTCTTGCTGTCGCAAAAGCGCTCGACGGTGGCCACGCCTTGGATGGGGTCGGCGAGCGCCCCCGTTGCCACAAAGAGCATCAGGAAGAGCGTGCTCTTTTCGCGGGGGCTGTGGTCGTCGGAGCTGCGAATGCGCCCCAAGGCGTTGGCGTAGAGGCGATTATCGAGGCCATACTCGGCGAGAATCGACATCATCGCTTGAGCTGCAGGGCCGCTGTAATGGTCAGATAGCTCCTGGTAGGCACGCTCGCCACCACCAAGTTTGTTACCGATAGCGGCGGCTAGGTTAAGCGTAGAGACGGTGAAGTCATTGTAGATACCCGGCGCACACTGATCGGGCTCGCGGTGGACAATGTAGCGAGTGAGATACGAGCGGTTGGTGGAACATTTGTCGAGTAGGGCGCTGCCCGCATATGAGTTGCCGTTAATGAGCATGCGGGCGATCTCGAGATGCTTAAGACCGCCAAACGAGCGGATATCGTTGTAGAGGACCGAGCACGGTGTTTCCGCCGCCATGGTCGCCTCCCTAGATAACTTCGATGACGTACAGCAAACATGATAGGAATTGACTGCGCCTGAGCATGTCGACTCAAAAAATGTTGCGCAACGCTTTACATAACCGTTGAGACATTATAGGGCATACACACCAAATTGCAGGATGGTTGCAAACGATACATTTGAGAGGTTGTGCTCCATGGAATGTCCTTATTGCGGTGCATTATTGCCCGATGACGCTAGTTTTTGCTCCGAGTGTGGATCGCCTCTTGCCGATGCCGCGCCGGCGGCGTCGGCCCCCGAAGATCCCTACACCACACCCCAGACCGTGTCGCAGAGTCCGGCCTTTTCGTGGCGAGATGGCGAGGCAGCCACGGCGGCAACGGTGGAATTGCCCAAAACGGATGACGCGCCGCTAGCCGATTCGCAGCCGACGCCGAGTTCTGCCGCGCCTGAGCCCACCGCGCCCGAGCCCGACCC
This sequence comes from uncultured Collinsella sp., assembly GCA_902464175.1. Classification (GTDB taxonomy): domain Bacteria; phylum Actinomycetota; class Coriobacteriia; order Coriobacteriales; family Coriobacteriaceae; genus Collinsella. The sequence continues at coordinate 18,718 of CABQHZ010000004.1, forward strand.
CGCTGCCACCCGTGTAGCCGATCCCTTGTCAGACTTTGGCACCACGATCGATGACGTGGAGACCCAGCCGGCATACCATGCCGATCTTGATTCCACGCCGCTCAGCGAGGAGGAGCAGCTCGAGCAAGACCGCGAGAGCCTCAAGACCGCCAAGGCGGAGTACAAGCTGGCACGTAAGCGCCTGGGCAAGTCGTATGCTCCCGCCATCGCTGCAGGCGTTATTGTCGTTGCTGCCTTGTGTGCGGGAGCCTGTTGGGCGGGCTATTCCTACGGCTTGGCTCACCCGCAAAACACCGAGCAGATCCAAAAGCTCAAGGAGCAGCTTGAATCTTCCAAGGACGAGCTCAAAAAGACGCAAGACGATCTCGACCAGACCAAGGCAGATCTAAAGGATGCTAAGGCGGAGCTCAAGACCGCAAGCAAGAACGGCGAGGACGCCAGCTCCGATGCCGAGGGCTCTTCCACGACGGGCAATGCGACCTCGTCGACCACCACGACCTCTGGTAGCACAGCGAAGCTCAACATCGATAAGCCCACGAGCTTTGCCAACACCACGTGGCGGGGAGCGCTTAAGGAGACGGGCAACTCTTGGGGCCATACTTGCTACGGCGCGAGCAAAAACGACCTCGTGATCGTTTTTAAGAGCATCAGCGATTCCGGCGAAGCGGTCGCGGATATTTCCGCCACACTGCATGCGCACGATACCTATAACGCCGAAAAAACCGTCTCCCAGTCCGACGGTGATGTCTATCGCACCTATACGGACGTCACCGGAACGTTTGTCAGGAACAAGGGCTTTGAGTTCTCGCTTCCCGTCGAGGAGGAAGGCTGCGACCTTACGGTGGCGGGTGTGCCAAAAAAGAAGAACGGCAAGTACTACCTGAATACCACGGTCGAATCGGGGGACGGTGCCGTTAACATGGGAACGCGCATTACGGATTCCTTTGAGCTTTTGATCTCCTAGTGCTGCCTGTATGCGATGCGTGAAGCGGTGGCGGGTGCGGCTTTATCGAGAGCTGCGTCCGCCACCGCTTTTTTCATGCGGGGGGGTCTATTGACCGGCCTTGGTATTGCCGCCGGCTAAAGCATGCCGGCGGATGCGATGGCGAGTATAACCACTATCACCACAAAGGCGACGATCACCATCGTGAGTGCCATCGAACGTTGACGCTTGACGGCGAGGCGCGCGCGACGCATGGACTCGGCGCTGCGGACCGTCTCGGTGGATGGGGTTGGCCGAGACGCGGGCTGCGCGCTTGCAATCGTGCGGGCGGGGGTGGTGGCGTCTACCAAGGCGGTAGCACTGCCGCGATCCGCCACGGGCCGGCGCTTTCGCGGTGCTCCCGTGCGGGCAAAGGGCTCAAGGCGCGCCGCGAGTTCGTTTGCCGAAGGACGAGAGCCTTGCGATACCGCCAGGCAGGCCATAATCGCTTTGACCAAGCCCTGCTCGCGGGGATTTGCGGGAGCAAGGGGCTGGGGCTCTACGGTGCGCTTGAGGCGCGCGTGGTCTCCGGAGCGCCTGAGCTCCGCCTCAAAGGGCGCGTGCCCGCAATAAAGCTCGTAGAGGATGCTACCCAACGCATAGATGTCGACGGCAGGATTGTCGCGAGTGCCGGGGTCGGCCTTAAAGCGCTCCAGCATTTCGGGTGCCGCGTATGCCGGCGTGGCGCCGCGAAAGGCGTTGACGTCGACGGTAAAGGAAAAGTCCGGTTTAACGAGCTTGGCACTGCCCATATCGATCAGGCAGATGTCAAAATAGCCGCTCGACACCTGCTCCTCGAGCGGGATGCGATCGTGACGCAGCATGATGTTGCGCATGGAGAGGTCACGGTGGACAAAGGGCGTGTCGAGCGATTGCGTGGACAAGATGATCTTGAGCACGCTCAGGCCCAGCGCAGCGACGATATCGCCGGGGCAGGTTGCAGCCCCATCACTCAGAGCGGGCCGTGCATCAAGAAGCGAGACGCCGTCAACCCATTCCATAAGCAGCGCCGGGGTGCCGTCTGCCGTGTAACCAAAGCCGTACACATCGGGAAAACCCCTTAGGTTGGATACGACGGAGAGCGTGCGGTACTCCTCTTCCAAGGTTTCCCGGTTGAGCTGTTCTTGCTCGGGCTGGGCGTCGGGGCGCGGCATTTTAAGTGCAAGCTCAAAGGCGCGATCGCCGCTTTGGACGCGGCGGACATAGGCGTTGCCGCCAAAGCCGCCCTTTTGCGGCGGGACGAGAAGCGTGCAAAAGCGACGCCGTGCCGCAGCCTGCTCGCGCTCGGAGAGCAGTGCTGGCGTATGAAACTTGACGAGTCGAACTTCTTCGTAAGAACCGGTCATGGCGCGCTTTCATCCTTTCTTCCATTTAGCAGGATATGCGCTGACTGCCGCCTTCTGTTGCGCAACATCGACAAATCTGCCACTCGCCAATGTTGCGCAACAGAATCGCGCAAAGCGGCGGTAGAAATGAGGCAATAAAAACGCTTGATGACCGGGATGGCCCCGTTATCCATGAAGAAGGGAACGTGATAATGAGCGGCTCGGTGGGAGATAATTTTGTAGTCGCTGCCGGAATAGCCACTTCACCGCTGGCAGTGCCATTGGCCCCCGCTGCAATTGTTGCCGGGGCAGCGGCGTTGCGCATAGAGGCGGAGAAGGCCGAGGCAGAAAATGCCGTTAAGGACTATAGACATGGGCTATTGGACATCAAGTCGCAGATGCTCCTTGAGTTTCCCGATATGGATGAGTCGACACGCGCCGCGTTGGATAGCGTGATTGACGAATATTCGAGGAAAAACGTGACAGGACCGCTTGTGGGCGAAGAGGTCGTCATGGGTCGGGGTACGGTGACGCGGATTCGAACTGAGGCGGCATTGGCACAGCTTGCGGCGACGCTTCACACTTTGATCCCGACGCTAACCTTCGATGCCCATGCCCAGCGCAGGGTCGAGATGAGCCAGAGCCGCATCGATGCCGCACAGACGTCCGAAAAGCTCAGGGCTCAAGGATTGCTAAAGGCAATCGATTACGACATTGCTCGCGACGGTTCCATCGATCTTGAGAAAGCGCTCCTACATATCGCGGATACCGCCGCAAACTCCTCGACGGGTTCCTTTGAGGACGCAGCTCGCGCGTTTGAGGAGTGGACGGCGCGCATCATCCCGCTTATGCAGGATGAGGTGCTCGACATAGCACTGCGAAATCGCCTGGGTGCAAAATTCGAGACCGCCCGCGCCTCGTTTAACGCGCTTGGTCCAGATTCGAGCGAGGAGCAACGCCTTGCCGCCATGAAGATTCTCAAGGACTTCGAGCATGTGATGAAGAGTGCCCAGCATGAGTCGAACGAGCTTCATGAGCAGTATGAAGCATACCGACTGCGCGTTGACCTTCTTAATGAACGCTACCATCGTCCGACGGTGCTCAGACGGCCTCATGAGATTGAGGATTTGTACGCTGCCGTGGATGCCGCAGACGCTGCGCTTGCCTCGGCGGCTAAAGACGAATACATCGAGCGCTGTGTTAATGAGGTTATGGCCGAACACGGGGCCGACGTTATTCGCTATGCGGTTATGGACGGGTCGGGCAAGCCGTGGCGCCTTATCTTCGATACGAACAAGCGCAAAGCGGTTGCCGTCCTTAAGGGGTCGCGTGAACAACAGCTTGTGATGCGGGTGGTCGAGGCAGATCCGTCCGAGTTTTCGGAAGATCCAGGCAACCCCACTGTCATCAAAGATATGAAAGCCCAGACCCAGGCGACGGTTGACAAAGTCGTTCAAGATCAAGTTGAGTTTTGCGACTTCTACCAGCAGTTTAAGGAGGACCTTAAAGAGCGCGGCGTCATTGTTGCGTCCGATGCTCCCGGCCATTTTGTCCGACCTGCCGATCCTCAGACCGCCGTCGAGATTCACCCGCACGATTACGTGCCGCCCGCGCCGTCTGCGGATGCGGAACGTCGTCTGCGCAACCGTCGTCAAGCAAGCCAGCTCAAGCAAAGGGAAATGAGGTAAACCATGACATGGGAATGCCCTATCTGTGGTCTTATGAACGATGACGCCCGCGATATGTGCGAGGACTGTGGGACGCCGCGTCCCGCTGGTGCGGTTCCCGCGCCTTCGACTCCTGCGCCTGCGGTCTCGGCACCCGAGGCGCCAGTTGCCTCGGCGTCCGGCTTTGCTGCCGCGGTCGCTGAGCGTCCGGCTCCCGCCGTCTATCCTGCAACATCATCGATGGTCGGTGCTTCGCGGACTCAGCGTCCAGCGCCCCAGCAGGCATATCAGGCCGCTCCTGCTCCCACGCCGCATCCTACCCCCATGCCCGTTCCGCAACCTGCTCCGGTTCCTGCGCCACAGCCGACGCCTGCGCCAATGCCGCAGCCCGCGCCGCAACCCATGGCGAATGCTGCAGCTACTCCTGCGCTTACGCTTGCCGATCCGGTTATGGGTGAGCAGCTTCGCCTTACGGACGCCGCGGTGCTTGGGCGCAACGCGTTTCCTTCTATGGTTTCGAATTTTGCCATGTCCCGGCAGCATGCCAGCGTTCGTTTTGAGCGGGACACATGGATGGTTGCCGATGAGGGGTCCAATAACGGAACGGCTCTTATGCGTGGCGGCCAGGTCCTCAACTTGGTTCCCGGCGTGGCCCAGCCGATTCATACCGGCGATACACTACTCATTCCGGCTGCGTCTGGCGAATTTGCCCAATTGCGTCTGACGGTTACTGTGGAGGAACCGCCTGCGGCGCAACCCGTGCAGGCCCAGGCTTGGTCTGTGCCGCAGCCCGCGCCTGCTGCGGCACCGGTTGTTCCCGCTGCTGGTGAGTCTGCGGGTGTCGAGGGCTGGTTTGTCGAGTGCCCCGAGTGCGGTCGTCTGCATCTCGTTGCTGATGAGCGTGCAAAGGTTGGGGATGGCTGTGAGGAATGCGGTTGCTCGCTTGCACGCACCTCGGCCGTGTACCGTACGCTCGATCCGGGCGAGGATTACGCCGATGTTCGTTAGCCATGTGCTTGCCCCCGTCGTCTCGCTGGGTCCGGGAGAACGTATTGTTGTCTGGACCGCGGGTTGCTCAAAGCATTGTGCCGGATGTATTTCGCCCCAATGGCGCGACCAGTTGCCCGAGCAGGATGTTGACGTTGATGGGCTTGCGCAGATGTTGCTCGATACGGCGCGCGAGCATGGCGTGCACCGGCTGACGGTTTCGGGTGGAGATCCGCTCGAGCAGGCATCGGAGCTCATGAAGCTGCTGTCAATAATCCGCGGCGCTTACGACGACATTCTCGTTTACACCGGCTTCACGCTCGAAGAGCTGCCGCGGGCGATCGGCACGGACGTGTGGGAGGCGCTTAAGCCCCTCATCGATGTACTGATTGACGGTCCGTACGTAGACGAGCTTAACGTGCCCGACTGCGCGCTGCGCGGCTCGACTAACCAGCGCGTGATCTTCCTGAGCGACCGCCCACACGATGATTACGACCAGTATCTTCAGCAGCCCCGCCAGCTTCAAAACTATGTCCAGGACGGCACGGTTATCACCGTTGGTATTGCCGACCGTTACCACCATGAATTCTCTGCCAAGGAGGTATAACACATGGCAACTGATTTCGAGCGCCAATCCTGGCAGCGCGAGATGCTCAACTTTAAAGGAGTGAAGAGCCTCTTTATCCTTGAGGGCAACGTTAACGACAAGTATCCCGATGTGGTTGACGGCGGGCTCCAGTTTTCGGAGCTTGCCGAGGTTGTGCGCGGCCTTTTCGAAGACGCCAATGGCTCAGTTGAGTACAACGTGGCATATTTCGATCCCATCCAGCTGTTTTCGAGCAGTATGGGCAATGTCGATTGCAAGCGCCTGGTGTCGCTGGCTCATGATGAGGCTTCCAAAAGCGACGACCGCATGATGGAGGCGAACGCCTGCATCGCCGATGGTCGCCAAGCATATGCCACCGAGCAGTCGAGCCTGCCTTCATACGGCGAGGTCATTCGCTCTATGTTGCGCCTTAAATACAATGACAACCCCGATGGTGGCACCGAGGCCAAGCCGCTTTGTGTGATCGTCAACATGGCGTCGCGCCTGCTCGCATCCTCGACCGGTCTTATGCCCGACGAGACGCAGTTTTTCCTCAACTTGTACCTTGGCGCCAGCAAAGCACGCCTTATTAACCGCACGGCTGTCAACACGCTCATTCTGGTAACGGATAACGTGCGCAACCTGCCCGTGTGGTTTATCGAGGAGAATCCCTTCCTACGCACCATCACGCTGCCGCATCCCGACCGTGACATGCGCGAAGCCTATATCCAGAGCAAGTTTGGCTTTGGCGAGGCACTGTCCGATTCCGATGACCGCGCGGTGCGTCGCTTTATCGACACCACCGACGGTATGAGCGTTAAGGAGCTTGAGGGCTTGCAACGCATGTATCAGCGCGATATGCAAAACCCCGATGCTTCCATTGAGGCCATCCTTCCCAAGCTCGTCGACGTGTATAAGTACGGTTTTCGCGAGAACAAATGGCAGCAGATGTTCGAGAAGCTCGAAGAGGATCCCGAGGAAAAGATCAAACGCCGCGTGAAGGGTCAGGACGAGGCCGTCGAGAAGGCCGTCACCGTGCTCAAGCGCTCCGTCATGGGCCTTTCGGGTGCCACCCATTCGTCTGGCTCCAAGCCCAAGGGCGTCCTGTTTTTGAGCGGCCCCACTGGTACCGGTAAGACCGAGATCGTTAAGGCCATCACCGAACTTCTCTTTGGCGATGAGCGCAGCATGCTTCGTTTTGATATGTCCGAGTACGGTGCCGAGAACTCCGACCAAAAGCTCTTCGGCGCTCCTCCGGGATACGTGGGCTATGCCGAGGGCGGCCAGCTCACCAACGCCGTCAAGGCCAATCCGTTCTCGGTGGTTCTTTTCGACGAGATTGAGAAGGCCGCGCCGAGCATTATGGATAAGTTCCTGCAGATCCTCGAAGACGGCCGCCTGACCGATGGCCAGGGCAATACCGTGTACTTCTCTGAGACGGTCATCTTCTTTACGAGCAACATCGGCTTTTCAAAGATTGAAATCGATGCGCAGGGCAATGAGGTGCGTAATACCATCGCGCCCAACACGCCCTATAACGAGATCTGTGAGCGCGTGCGCACCGAGATGGATCGCGAGTTTAAGCCCGAGTTCTTGGGCCGTATCGGCGACAACGTGGTTATCTTCAACTTTATCGACGATGCCGTGGCGCTTCAGATTCTCAATTCCAAGATCGATGCCGTTAACCGCAACGTGCATAAAGCGCAGCCCGATATTACGGTTGAGGCGACCGATGCTGCCCGCGAACTGCTGCACTCCATTGCCATGACGGACGCCGTCAAGGCAAAGGGCGGCCGTGGCATTGGCAACCTAGTGGAGAGCGGCTACCTTAACGGACTTTCCGACTTTTTGTTTGAACACCGCGCCGAGTGGCGTGGCCGTCCCGGCATGGTGGCACGCGCCGTGCCGCAGGGCGAGGGCGACGATGCGCATATCGCATTTGAGCTCGTGCCCGGATCGATGGGAGGCGATTGGCGATGACGAAGTTTATCGCTGCTGCAAAAACCCAAGCGGGAACCAATCACCCCGTCAACGAGGACCGTTTGCTTCTTGACGGTAATGTCCTTTGCTATGGCCTGGTGGGCGATAGCGAGCACGAGATGGGCTGCATGGCAGTCTTTGACGGCGTGAGCGAAGGCGGGCACGGGGCGGCCGCCTCGACGCTCGCTGCTCAGGCGTTTGCACAGGCCGTGCGCGTCTTTGATGCTGATGCCGTTAACACGTTGCGGGACCGTCTGCGCGTGGCGGGTGAGCGAGCCGAGAACGACGTTGAGTCTTATGCGGCTCGCTACGGTTTGCCCGTGGCCGCGTCCACGGTTGCCGGCCTCATTGTTGCTCCTGACGGGCACGGTGCAGTTTTTAATGCAGGCGATTCTCGCGTGTACCGACTGCGTGGCGGTGTGCTTGCCGTGCTTAGCTGTGACCACACGCCTGAGCGGCGCGTGGGCGGCGTTGGCGCTGAATACAGGGATGATGCCGTTTCGCATTGTATTGAGCTCGCGATCGGACTCAACCAGGGCGGTCGCAATCTTGAGGTCAAGACGACCGTGATGCTTCCGGGCGATCGCTATCTGATCTGTTCCGATGGTATCGATGGGCAGATTGCGCAGGAACGTTTGCAACAGATGCTTGCGAGCGATTCGACCTGTGCGCAGCTGTGCGAAGAGCTATATGCCGAGGCCCGCGTAAATGGCTCGACGGACGATGCGACGCTAATTGTAATTGAGGTAGGGGAGTAGTCATGTCTGATGAGACGATTACGGTACGCCGAGATGGCGGCAATGATAACGATGAGACCGTAACGGTGCGCCGCGGGAATGCGCCCGTAGGGGGAGAGACGGTTACCGTAAACCGTGTCGACCAGGCTTCTGCGCCTGGAGAGACCGTAACGGTGCGCCGAGCTGATGCCCCGGCGTCTGGCGAAACGGTTACCGTTCGCCGCGCTGCTGCCCCATCGAATGGCGAAACGGTGACGGTGCATCGCCCGACAACTGAATCGAATGGCGAAACGGTGACGGTTGCAAGGCCGTCCGGTGCTTCTTCTGACGGCAGGACTGTTACCGTTTCCCGTCCCAGCACTCCTGCGGCAGGCGAAACTGTCACGGTGCCGCGCGCTGCGAGCCCCGACGGCCAGACGGTAACTGTCTCGCGCGGCACCACGGCCAGCCCCAATGGCGAAACGGTGACCGTTTCTCGTGGGGGTGCACATGCTGCCGCTGCATCTGCCTCTCCTTTTGTTGCAGAGGATGCGACGGTTGTCTCGAATGACGGGCAGCAGTTTATTATTCATTTGGGACAGGTCATTGGCCATGGCGGTCAATCTACCATTGTTACCGCTGAGCGCGTGAGCGATGGTCTGGCATGTGTTGCCAAGGTCTTTAAGCCTCTTGTCGGCGCCGAGCGCGCCGCCTATCAAAAGGTGGTAAGCGCCGTAATGGGACTCAATGACCGTCCCGTGTCTCAGACGCATCTGCTGCCCATCTTTGCCTATCTGCACCAGGGCCTGAGTGCAACCGAGGTGGGGGCTGCGGCTCCTCAGCTGTGGGATGTTTCCATTACGCCGTTGGCCACATGCCTTTTTGATCGTCCCCGTAGCAAGAATATGGTTAAGAACCGCGTGATTCCCGAGCTCAGCCAGGCAATCGAGTTGCTCCATACCGAGCTCGGCATTGTCCATCGTGACATTAAGCCGCAGAACGTTTACCTGTACGACAAGCAGATCGTGCTGGGAGATTATGGCTCTGCCCGTTCGCTTGCAGGATTTGACAGCCGCCTGACAAATACCATGACGCGCTCCGATGGCTATACGCCCGGTCGTGGCGGCATGGTCGACCCTCGTAACGACTGGTATTCGTTTGGCTACACGATCTGGACGCTCTACGAAAACAATGTTCACCCGCTGCAGGAATTCATAAACGACAATACGCTTTCCGATCGCCAAGAGACGGGCGAGCCTGCGGACTTTAACCATCCAGATGATGCGACTCTGGGGAACCTGCTCAAGGGTCTGACATTTGAGCTTTCGGGCGAGCGCTTTGGCTACGAAGAAGTTAAAGACTGGATGGCTGACCCCGATCATTTCTATCGCAAGCTACCCACGATGGATGCTGGTAGCGCTCGCAAGCCTTACGAGTTTGCGGGCAAGCTGTATAGCGATCCGGTGCTTCTTGCTCGTGCGCTGTCCTCCAATTGGGACGAGGCAAAGCTTCGCATGAGCCAGCAACAGCTCGAAAACCTGATGGTCGACTGGGGCGAGAACGACCTGCAGACCAGGATCCATCAGTTGGTCGAAGAGGATATCCAGACAGCGTCCAATCCTGACTTGGCCCTTGCTTGCGTAATCTACGAGATGTCCAACGGCAAGATTATGTCGTGGCGCGGCGAGGACGTCTCGCTCACCGATGCGGGCGATGCTCTTCCGGCACGCATCGCTAAGATGGATGTTGCCGAAATCGATCGCTATGCCGTCCAATCCGGTCTCGACGGCTCGAGGTCGTCAGGTGTGCTGCCTTCGGGGTTTTTGTCCCGCATTCTTTCTCGAGACAACGATCTCAATGATGAGCGCGCGAAGCTTGCCGCCGATATTCATGAACTGGAGAAGCTGGCACTTCACTCGAACGATCCCCATTTTGCTGCCTGCCTGTTTAAGGGGCTGCTGACGCGCAACGATGAGAAAAACGCTGCGGCTCAGGCGGCACTTATGTCGCTTATTAACCAACCGGCAGCGTTTTTTGGCGTCTGCTCGTCGGCTCACAGGCTGGATGAATTCCTGCTTAATTTTGCGGGCGTTTCCGAGATGGCGGCAATCATCTCTGCTCGAGATGCTGCAACTTCGCAAGGAACCGTCGATATAGATGTCGTAATCGATTATATGGACAAGGTTGCGGCCAATAAGAAAGCGGTGCGTGCGTTTTATCGTAAGTTCGGAAGCTATGCTGCCTGGCTGTGGCTTGCCGCTCATACCGATCTCTACGATTCGGCCCAAGGCTCTGTGGGCGAGGCAGTTAAAATAACCCTGCTCGGATTGAACCCGCCGGCTAACGCTGCCGTTTCCATGCTCATCCAGGCGGGCTCCAATGCTCGTCTTGAGGGGATCAAGCTCCGGGAAGATATGGAACTCACGCCCGTCCCGTACGTAAACGGCTGGGAAGTCGATGGAAAGCACGGAACGCGCCCCTGTACGCTCAATGCGCTGTTTTGCGCTCAGGTCGGCGACGACGTCGCGCCGCGCGGCTATGTTGCCGAGCTTATTGCTCAGGGCGTCGATGAGCAGATGCTCGCGGCTCGCGGCGTAAGGCTCCTTGCGGATGAGAGTTTGATCTCCTCTGCCGAATACGCTGAGTTCCTTGAGGATAGCCGCAGTGTTGCAGACGGATCCTTAAAGGCCGCTATCGAGCAAGATACGCGCGATTACGGTGTCGTTGAGGGCATTGCTGACAGCGATGCTCGCACCGCCGCCATTAAGAAGGAGCAGCGGGGCGTTTTGATGTACACCGTTCTGGTGGCGATTCTATACTGCATTGTTATCATGTGTTCCCGCGGGGCCTTCGGTCAGCTCATCGTTTCCTGGGGATCGTTTGGTCCGCTTGCGGGCATCTTCCTGGCGGTTGCGTTTATCGGCTGTTTTGGATTCCTTGCTCTTAATCTCTTGCGGTCTTATTCGGCAGCCGATCGTGTTGGTGCGCTCAGGAACGATATCGACGCTAACTCGGATGCTCTCGAGCGATATCTGCTCCAGCTTGTGGAGTTTGCCGATCGCAAGGGCCATGTGTTCGAGGAACTTGCAATTTCGTCAGACGACCAGCCTCTTGCCCAAGTCGGCGCGCTTGCCTTTTCTAGTGGGCGTGCGCCTGCGGCGTTTTACATGGATCCTCAGCTGATGGACAGGCTGGGGCGCTATGCCGGCCGCTTGGTCGTTTTCGTTCCGCTTATCACCAGCGCCTTTGGGTTTATGGGGGCGATGTTTGTCGATGGAGACACGTTCACCAAACTTGACGTTGTGATAGCGATCCTCATCGGAGCCATGACGGTCATGCTCATCTTTGGTGACGATGCTCACCCCGGCAGTGCCAAGTCGATTCGCACTTGGCTCTTCTCTTGGATCGTACCGATTGTCATCGAGTTTTTCCTTTGGGGCGTCGTGACCATTGCACAGCTGCTTAGTATCTTCGGATTTATTATGATGCTGATTGGCTTTGGCATCTGCGCATTCTTCTTCTACATCTTCCTTACCGCCTAGCTAAGCAGACATTTCTTTTTATTTCCTGCATCGGGTTGCCAGGGAGGGACTATTGGCCTTCCCTGGTGGCTTGCTTCATTCGATACACGTTAGGAGCATCGTATGCCAACGCTACGACTAGGGAATCTTTTCTCGGATTCCAATGGTGATCGCCAACAGCGACCGAGAGTGCCTCGACCGCAGGCTCCCAACACGCCGCAACGTAACGATGGCCTCCATGGCACCGAGCGACGTGCCATGACTGCCTTCGATGACATGTTGGGTATTGAGAACGTGGCGTCCCAGCGCAGCTCTCAAACCAACGCGCGCTCTCGTTCGAACATGGCACAACGCGAAATCCGAAACGACGTTGTGATCAATGAGGGGCTGGGGTCATATGACGGACGTCCGTGCTCCATCAGAATCTTCGAAAACCATCTCGAGATTGTCGCCAAGCGCGAGGGCTCGACGCTCGATGGCCATCCAGTGCTCAAGACGCTCGTCCCCGGCATTGGCAACAGCAAGGCGGTTGCGGGCAGGCTCATTGCTCCGGGCAATTCCAATCCGCCGATTATCATTCCCTTTAATTCGCTGAGTGGTTTTCAGGAAGTGAGCGGGTTTATGCCCACGTTCGTCTTTAACCGGCGCAATCCTCAGACCAGAAAAATGGAGACGCACACCATTAAGACGGTGACTAGGGAGTTTGGATATGCGCTTAACCGCTATGCCCAGACGCACTTCCATTACTAACAGGTAGAGGCAAAACATATGGCAAACGATAACCAGCAAGAAAGCTTGTCGGCGCAAGAGCGCCTTGCTCGACTCTATAACGCTCAGGCTGATAGGCAGCAAGAAGATGCTGTGTCAGTCGCAGGCGAGGCTGCGGGGACATCCATTTCGTCAGATGCACCGGGGGCATCGCAGGCGCAAACGGTTTCTACTCAAGAGCGCCTTGATCGCTTGCGTGCGCGCCGCGCTGGCGTGCCACTTCCGGGCGATCCAGAGGCAGCTACTCCGGTTAACAACGAGGGCGCGAATCGCCCTCGCTTTAACATCAATCTTTCGCGCATCGTGGACGCGATTCCCACCATTGTTCGGTATTTCCCGCTGCGTATTTTTACGGTCTGGGGACTCTGTTCGGTCTGGTACCGCATGTACTTGAACGTTGGCGGAGACGATGTGCTGCATACAGGGCTTCCGGCACCGGGGTATAGCGCATTCAACCCATTTGCTTTGGGCGCCGTTGTGTTCATCGGGCTTCTCGTGGTTGTGACGGAAATCATTGCCGGCCCGTTGAGCTTGATCATTAAGCAGTTAATCATCGGCGCCACGTATTTCTTCCGCGGTTCCGCCGCCACCCGCGAGGCCCGCGACAGCGCGCACGCTAATTTCAGCCTGCGCCAGCTCGTTACCGAGACGGTCCGCGGCTACCACAGCGGCTACTCGGTCTTCGGCTCCATGGCCCGCGCGGCCCGCGGCGCACGCAACAGCGCCTCCACGCTCGACTACGGCGTCGGGGCCTTCACGGGGGAGGACCCCAACGCCCCCGTCTACGACGACGGCCTGGGCGACCGTCCCTCGCAGATGGAGCTTACGGACGACGCGGCATCGAGGATCTGGGACCTGTACTACCCGGCATACGGAGCCGAGGGCCCCATGTCCAACCTGCACGAGGCGCTCGCCGCGGGCGACCCGCAGGACTACACGACCCTGATGAGCCTCGCCCTCAACGTGGCGGAGTGGTGCGAGCAAAACGGCACGCCCGACACGCACAGCTGGTTCGACGACCCCGCCTACCCGGGCGACTACGTCGACGCCGGCACGTTCTACCTCATGGCGTACTCGTTCTGGGAGCGGGCGGCCGAGGCGCGGCGCGTGGGGCCGATCGAGCCGCTCGCGGACGACATGAGCCGCTTCATCCTGCGCCACCTGAGCGACTGGTCGCGCGAGAACGCCCGCGCCTACCGCTGGCGCGGCGACTGGCGCGACGCGGACTACTTCGACAAGGACCGCCTGTAGGCGGCGGAAAGGGAATTACGGATGGCAGTCAATCAAAATGGGTCCGGCCGGGGGAGTGCCGGACCCAACGGATCGGATATTAACGATGTCGTTAACCGCCTGGGCGGTCCGCGCGTGGTGATCGTCCTTGCTGTGGTGGTAGTCATCGCCATTGTTGCGGTCACGTCCATCACAAGCGGCATCTCCGACACCAATCGGCAGACCGAGCAACGCGCCGAGGCCAAGCAACAGCAAGAAGAGGAGGCAGCGCGCGCTCAGCGTAAAAAGGAAAAAGAGGCACGCCATCAGGAAGAAGCGAAAAAGGCCACCGTGCTCACGCTCGATGAGATTGCGGACGAGACGCTGCGCTCGGACTTAGCGTTCGATGCGGACGAGGACGGCAACATTTCGCAAGAGACTGCGGATAAAGCTACCTCGATCGATATCGAGTCGTTTGATTCACTTCCCCTGTTGGCCGACTTCCACAACATCGCAACGCTTGGCATTGACGACTACGACAGCGAAAATTACGACATAAGCTCCATTAGCAATATCACTCGTCTGTCCATTGGTGACTGTTCGGTTCCTCAGGTTGATCTCACGCGATTTCCTCAACTGCGGCGCATCACCATTAACAGGCTCGCGAGCCCTGTCGATACCTTGAACGCCAATAATATGTCCTCGTTGACGAACGTGCAGATCGAAGGCCTTGATGGCAGTATTGGGACGCTTGACCTGTCGGGCGATGTGAACCTCGAGCACCTGAATATCAAGAGCAGAGTCGATACGCTCGATCTGTGCGGCGCGGGTAGGGAAGACGCTTTCAATATCACTTTTACGCCCAATTGTGTCGGCAAGATCTTGTATGACAGCGATACGAGCAGCGGCATGGTCGAATTTTTGCAAAAAGTGAGTAGCGACTACGGCTACACCATGGAGCAACAATAAAACTGCGCCCAAGTGAGGAGAAGCAATATGGCGAACTTTAAGCCCGACATGTCTTGGCGGGATAACGAACGGGTCCAGCGTGTGACCGAGCAGCCTTCGGGCGGGGCTAATGAGCAGGCTGCCGAGACGCCGAATGTGCGGGTGAATATGCGTCCGAACGGGCAGACAACCGAACAGTCTGCTGGGCAGGCGCAGCAGACGCCGGGGCGTTCGACAAGTCGGATCCCTCGCCCTGCCGGTCAGCCGAATGGACAGGCGGCTGAACGTGCAAATGAAGCCGTCTCTCGCTTGGGCGGCGTTCGCGCCCTGGTAGTGCTTGCGGCGGTTGTGGTCATAGGCGCGGTTGCCGCTTTCGCCGTGATTGGCGGCGTCGGTGACGTGCAAGGCGGCGGGGGAGCCTCGTCGAGCGCCTCTAAAGAGTCGAGCTCAACTGACGCCTCTGGCTCCGAGACCAAGAAAGAAAAAGGTCTCGTCGATGTTGATGCGATCACGGATGATACCCTGCACGGGCTGCTTGCCGACTATGACAACGATGACGATGGCCAGCTGACCGCTAAGGAGACCCAGCGCATCACGGAGCTGGTCGTGAGTGACGAGGTGACGGACTTTACGCCCATTAGCAAGCTGGACAAGCTCGATACGCTCGGCATCAATACCCTAAGCGCCAAGAGTGCGGACTTTAGCGAGCTCGAGGCACTCGAGGTGCTCAAGTTTGGCGACATGACGACCCAGGATCTCGACTTGAGCGTCTGCCCCAAGCTCAACGCCTTTAAGATCGAAGGTCTAAAGGGCGCCGTCAATTCCATCGATGCCTCGGGTCTTAAGAACCTGATGTTCTTCACCGTCGATCAGGGACTCCAGGGTGATGTCGAGAAGATCGACCTTTCGAACGATGACATTCTTGGCGCACTCGAGATTACCTGTAACGTCGGTGAGCTCAACCTGTCGGGTTGCAGCCACTCGTTCCCCAAGCTCAACATCGCTGCGGATCATATCGACAAGATCGTGGTCGACAGCAACACTAATGCCGACCTGGTGGCTACCCTGCGCGACCTTTGCGCCCAGAAGGGCTGGACGCTGGAGGAGCAGTAAGGCCATATAAGGCAGTGCCTGCTGTAAAGCCGTAAACGAACAAAAAGAAGCGGGGCTCGGTCATTTCCGAACCCCGCTTCTTTTTGCTTTAATATCTGGATGGTTTTTCCTTCCAGCCCATTGTCCTCTTACGACTGTTTTCCCTTCCTGTATTCTTCCTCAAGGTCGTTGATGGTTTTATTGCCATCGGTCGTCCACATAGTTTTACCATTGGAGCTTCGGCCTGCTACGAATCCCGCTGCCGCCGAGGGACTCGAAAACGCAATGTCATCGGTGAGCACGTAATCCTCTATGAGGTCTGCATGCGCGTTGCGTTGCTTGACGACGGAAGTCGGGCAGCTTACCGTAAGATCCTTGGCTATTTTTGTGCCTTTTTCGACGATAAAAACACCATCGGACACATGAGCGGTCCCTTCGGAGCTCTTTGTCGAGAGATGAAAAACATGGCCGGAAAGTGCAGCGGCAAGCTCGTCGTCTAATGGCTTGACCGTCTTCGCTTCCGCAATCGTAGAACCCTCTTTCTCAACCATTTGTTTGTTCTTAATGATTGAGTCTGCAACGATGAAAATCTTGTTAGCAAGCCAGCGAACGATGCAGTCCTTCACGAAATCGTAATCAGAGCCCTGCGCATCATCCTTAAGAAGTTCAATGAACTTAGGGAGGACCGCCTCCAGGCCATTGAACTCTTTGATCGCTTCCCAAGTGCTACAGGCGTTTTTTGCTGAGTTCTTATCTTTTGAGGGATTGCCGGAGGCGCTTTCGTCGCCGCTTTCCTTATCGCGGATTTCGCGGGTCTGTTCTTTATCGAATGGCTCGTCACGATCGTTTTCGTCGTCATGGCCGTCCGGGCTGGTTTGACTGGATTTTTCTCTTGCAGCGGGTTCTCCGTGGGGGCTTTCGCCATATTTCTTTTTTAGATTCGCTTCAATTCTATCTTGGCTTGTCCAAAAAACGGGAATGCACCGGCGAGGCCTATCATCCTTGTCAGTTTTTTCCTCATTTTCCCCCTCAGCGTTTTCGAGGAAATGATTGTATTCGTGGCAGCAGTTCTTGCTTTCGATATAGCCAGGAGTTATGAAAGCAAGCAGGATGTCCGAGCCTTCGAGAGCTTCATTTACCTTCTGTTCCCAACGTTGCCCGTAATCGATAGAGACGATATCGGTGAACTTGTCAATTCGATAGTCGGTCGCCGCAAGCATATCTTTGCTTGTGTTGAGCATATCTAGGGTTCTGTCAGCGATATCGAGCATGTGGTTGAATGTGTTGTCCGCACGTCGGTAGCTTACGAATATGTGTAGAAGGGTGTGCCCCTCGCTCATATGACCCAATCCGCTGTCAAGAGCCACAATGGCCCCGCCGACCGCT
>CABQHZ010000005.1 GCA_902464175.1 uncultured Collinsella sp.
TCGATGGCGGAGAGGTAAACCTCGGTTTTGCCGGAGCCGGTGACGCCGTCGACCAACACCACGTCGCCATGAGCGTCCAGACGGGCGCGCTCAATCTGCGCGAGTGCCCGTTGCTGGCCGTTGGTAAGGGAGACCGGCGCCTTGCCGCTTGCCGAGGACAGCGTGGTCTGCTCGCTGCAACCGCGCCAGGCACGGCGCTCCTCCACCACCACGATGCCGCGTTTTTCGAGCGCCTTGATGGTCGCCGACATACTGTTATAGAGAAGGTTGAGGTCGCGCGTCGTGACAGGACCACACTGGAGCGCCTCGATGAGTTGGCGCTGGCGGACCGCGGTCTTGGGCGGCATATAGTCGAAGCCCTCGGGCGTGAGCATGACCCAGCGGTTTTGAATAGGCTTGACGGCGGGACGCTCAACCGACCATGCACCGTCATCGCCCTTGACCACGCGCGGGCTGCCGCCCGGAGGCAAAAACAGGCGCAGACACTCGGAAAGCGTCGCGACATACTCGCGGCTCATCCAACGTGCGATGCGGGCGGCTTCGGCGGTAAAGAGCGGTTTGCTGAGGATAGCCTCGATAGGCTTGATGCGCGCGGGGTCGAGAGCGTCGTTACCTTGCAGGTTGGCCAGCTCGGGCGCAATGTCGACGATGTAGCCCGCGGCCGCACGGTTGCCAAAATGAACCAGGACGGTGGAGCCGATCTGGGCATCGTTGGCAAGGGACTGCGGGATGCCGTAGGCGAATGGCTCGGAGAGCGCACGGGTGGGAATGTCGAGGACCACGCTCGCATAGGCGGCAGGGGGCTCGGGCGCAGGCTTAGACTGAGTCGAGGCAGCGGCAGGCTTGGGCTTCACCGGAGTCTCCTCCGGTTCCGGCGAACCAAACAGCGACAGTTGTTGAGCCATACACCACCTCTAACGAACGGACCTGAAAAGGGTGGGACAAAATAATCAGTAGTGTTTGTCCCATGGCCGATACGAGTGTCGAGCTTGTTGCGTCGCTCGAACATGGGACAAACACTACTGATTATTTTGTCCCAGCAACCCACTCATCGGTACAGAAACAAGAGCCCCGCTCGAGGGAACGGGGCTCGGATACATGCGTTTGCGCGTCTACTACAGCGCCATCGTGCGGGCGCGGTCGATGCGCGCCAGGCAGTCGTCGCGGCCGACGAGCGCCATGGTCTCGCCCAGCGGAGGGCTCACCATGTTGCCGCAGACGGCGACGCGCACGGCCTGGAACACCACGCGCTTCTTAAGGTCCATCTGCTCGGGCAGCGGCTCAAGCGCGGCGTCGATGGCCTCGGCAGTCCACTTGTCCACGCCCTCGAGCGCGGCCTTGGCGGCATCCAGAATGGCGCCCATGCCTTCCTTAGCCAGGCCCTTGTTAACGGATTTCTCGTCATACTCGAGCGTCTCGGCCGTAGCGAAGATGGGAGCGGCGACGGTCACGGCGTCGGCCGGCATCTTGGTGCGCGGCTTGACGATGGCGGCAAGCGCGTCGATCCAGTCCTCGCCGTACTCGACGTTGCCCTCGATGAGACCCGCCTCGTGCAGCTCGGGGACCATGATCTCGTCGGCAAACTGGGCATCGGACATGCCGTTGATGTACTCGGCGTTGACCCAGTCGAGTTTCTTGGGGTCGAAGGTCGCCGGGTTCTTGGAGATGCGGTCGAGCGAGAACTTGCTGGCCAGGACATCGCGCGGGATGATCGTGGTCTCGCCGTCGAGCGACCAGCCGAGCAGCGCCAGATAGTTGACGAAAGCGTCGGACAGGTAACCGGCGTCACGGTACTCCTCCACCGAGGTGGCGCCGTGGCGCTTGGAGAGCTTCTTGCCGTCGGCACCCAAGATCATGGAGATGTGGGCGAACGTGGGCACGGGCGCGCCGAGGGCCTCGTAGACCATGACCTGGCGCGGGGTGTTGGAAAGATGGTCGTCGCCGCGGATGACGTGGGTGATCTTCATCATGGCATCGTCGACGACGGTTGCGAAGTTATACGTGGGCGTGCCATCGGAGCGGAAGATGACAAAGTCGTCGAGCTCCTTGGCGTCGAAGGTCACCTCGCCGTGGACGGCATCGTGGATGACGACGTCGCCGCGGTCCTCGGGCACCTTGATGCGCAGAACGTAGGACTCGCCGGCCTCGATGCGGCGGCGGGCCTCCTCGGGATCAAGATCGCGGCAGCGGCGCTGATAGCCCTGGAAGGGGTCCTTGCGCTCCTGGGCGGCCTTGCGGTCGGCGTCGAGCTGCTCCTTGGTGCAGAAGCAGGGATAGGCCTTGCCCTCGTCCCAGAGCTTCTGGGCAGCCTGCTTGTACAGGTCCAGGCGCTCGGTCTGTGCGTAGGGGCCATAGTCGCCGCCCACCTCGGGGCCCTCGTCCCAGTCCAGGCCCAGCCAACGCATGGCGCGCAGAATGATCTGCGTGTTCTCGTCGGTGGAACGGGTGGGGTCGGTGTCGTCGATGCGCAGGATGAACGTGCCGCCGTTTGCACGGGCAAAAGCCCAGTTATAGATAGCGGTGCGGGCGCCGCCGATGTGCAGCTTGCCCGTCGGTGAGGGTGCAAAGCGGACGCGAACGTCTGATGCCATGGAAATCTCCTCGATTGCAGGATGGATGTCTAACCGCATCAGTATAAAGCAACAAAGCAACCTCCGCACAAAGGGCACCGACCCACTCATTGGGGACAGACTTAAATGACCACCCAATAAGCACCCGGCTACTCATTTAAGTCTGTCCCCAATGAGTAGGTGCGGAAAGGGTGTGAATGTTTGATTTACGCGCTATGATGTGCCCTTGCATAGAGAGCCCGGCGGAATGGTAACGGTCGCCGGGACACGTTTTTGAAAGGACAATCATGTCAGAAGAACTTCGTTCCATCCCACCCCAACACGGGTCCTTTGTTTTTACGTCGGAGTCGGTGACCGAAGGTCATCCCGATAAGATCGCTGACCAGATCAGCGACGCCGTCCTCGACGCAATCCTCGCCAAAGAAATAGAGCTCCAGGAGCAGGGCTACATCGCCCCCAACGGCGTGCCTGCCAACGTGGAGAACGTCCGCTGCGCCTGCGAGACCCTCGTGACCACCGGCACCATCATCGTTGCCGGCGAAATTCGCACCCAGGCCTACGTCGACGTACAGGAAATCGCCCGCGGCGTTATCCGCCGCATTGGCTACAACCGTGCCAAGTTCGGTTTTGACTGCGACACCTGCGGCGTTATGAGCCTCATCCACGAGCAGTCGCCCGATATCGCCCAGGGCGTTGACGAGTCCTTCGAGACCCAGACCGGCGCTACCACCGACCCGATCGACCTGATCGGTGCCGGCGACCAGGGCATGATGTTCGGTTATGCCTCCAACGAGACCAAGACCCTCATGCCCATGCCACACTACCTGGCAAGCCGCCTGGCCGAGCGCCTGGCCGCCGTGCGTCACGACGGTACCCTCGCCTATCTGCGTCCCGACGGCAAGACCCAGGTCACCGTGCGCTACGAGGAAGGCAAGCCCGTCGAGGTCACGACCATCGTCATCTCCACGCAGCACGCCGCCGAGATCGAGGACATGGGCAAGATCAAGGCCGACCTCATCGAGCACGTCATCACCCCGGTCATGGCCGCCGAGAACATGCCGTGGGACAACGCGGAGATCTACGTGAACCCCACCGGTCGCTTTGTCGTGGGCGGCCCCATGGGCGACACGGGCCTCACCGGCCGCAAGATCATCGTCGACACCTACGGCGGCTACGGCCGTCACGGCGGTGGCGCCTTTAGCGGCAAGGACTGCACCAAGGTTGACCGCTCCGCCGCGTACGCCGCGCGCTGGGTCGCCAAGAACGTGGTCGCTGCCGGCCTGGCCGACCGCTGCGAAGTCGAGCTCGCCTACGCCATCGGCGTGTCAAAACCGCTCTCGATCATGGTCGACACCTTTGGCACCGCAAAGGTCAACGAGGACAAGATCGTCGAAGCCGTAGAGAAGACCTTCGACCTGCGCCCGGGCGCCATCATCCGCGACCTGGACCTGCGCCGTCCGATCTACGAGAAGACAGCAGCCTACGGCCACTTCGGCCGCGAAGACGCCGACTTCACCTGGGAGAAAACCGACCGAATCGAAGAACTCAAAGCAGCCTGCGGCCTGTAAATAGGTTCGCAGAGCCCAGACAGCAAAGCATTAGAACCAAAAGAAGTACCGGCCCCAACCGGTACTTCTTTTTATTTACACGGTGGTGTGAATATTTCGATGCGCAATGAACAGCACGTCCCCAGCTGATAAATTTTGACATCCAGCCACTCCAACCATGTATCCTAAGTTCTGAGGGCTTTGGTATTTGGTCGGTCGCGAGTTCCGCACGAGCCGGAGGCCACTTAATGTGGCCTCCGTGCGAGCCAGGACTGTAGAGCAGGCGACCAAATACCAAAGCCCTCGGAACGACGGGATAGAACAGGAGCACCCATGGCAGGCAAGCCGCAAACACTAGCTACGACCTCGGCATTCGAGATCTTGGGCCCCGTCATGGTCGGCCCCAGCTCATCGCACACCGCCGGCGCCCTGCGGTGCGCCCAAGTTGCCGCCAGCCTGCTCGAGGGCCGCATCACCAAAGTCACCTTTGGCCTGTGGAACTCCTTCGCCCACACCTACCGCGGCCACGGCACCGATCGTGCGCTCGTCGCGGGCATCCTGGGCCTCGACACCGATGACGAGAACATCAAGCAGGCCTTCGACCTCGCGCACGAGCAGGGCCTCGAATATCACTTTGACATCAAGGGCGACGACGCCTCCATCCACCCCAACACCGTCGACATCGACATGGTCGACGACACGGGCGCCACGGCCCAGGTCCGCGGTGAGAGCCTGGGCGGCGGCAAGATGCGCATCAGCCGCATTAACGGCGTCGGCGTCGACATCTCGGGCATGTACTCCACACTCTTCGTGGCGCACTACGACGTCCCCGGCGTGCTCGCCGCGCTCACGAACCTGCTCGCCTACGCACACGTGAACATCGCCTTCTGCCGCACCTACCGCACCGAAGTGGGCGGCCAGGCCTACTCCGTCTTCGAGACCGACGGCGCGCCCGACGACACCGTCGTCCCCATGCTCCGCAAACTCGACAATGTCGATTACGCGACCTTTATCGAGCTCCCCGGTTCTGCCTCGTCGCTCTCCCCCGGTGTCTCGGCAAAGGAGATCTTCGACGACGGCGAGCAGCTGCTCGATGCGTGCGCCGAGCTCGGCCTGAATATCGGCGCCGTTATGGCCGTGCGCGAGGCGCGTCTGACCGGCGAGGCCCACGCCGTCGCCGCCATGCGCCGCGTGCTCGACGTCATGCGCGAGGAGACCACGACCCCCATCGTCAATCCGCAACGATCGCTCGGCGGGCTTATCGGCGGCGAGGCTAAACTCGTCGATGCCACCGGCCGCAACGATTTGAGCACGAGCCTGATGGGCACCGTTCAAACCGACGCCGTGGCCCGCGCGATGGCCGTGCTCGAGCGCTCCGCCACGATGGGAGTGATCGTCGCCGCTCCCACGGCAGGCTCCGCGGGTGTCGTGCCCGGCTGCGTGCTGGCGCTCGCCGATCACCTTCAGCTCGACGACGAGCAGGTCATGAACGCGCTCTACTGCGCAGCCGCCATCGGCCTCAACCTCACCACGAGCGCCTGCGTCGCCGGTGCCGAGGGCGGCTGCCAGGCTGAGGTAGGAAGTGCGGCCGCCATGGCAGCCGCCGCGCTCGTGCAGATGCTCGGCGGCACGCCCGGGCAGGCGCTCGACGCCAGTTCCATCGCGCTGAGTAACTTGCTGGGCCTCGTTTGTGACCCCGTCGGTGGCCTCGTGGAGGTACCCTGCCAAAACCGCAACGCCATCGGCGTGGCAGCCGCCTTTAGCTCGGCGCAGCTTGCACTTGCCGGTATCAAGAGCCTGGTGCCGTTTGACCAGATGGCGCACGTCATGCTCTCCGTGGGCCACGCGTTGCCGGCCACGCTGCGCGAGACGGCAAAGGGTGGCATCGCGCAGGCTCCGGCTGCACTTTCGGCCTGTGCAAAATGCGGTGTGTGCGGATAGCGACAAAGAAAGACTCGAAGGTGGGACAAATGTCCCACCTCTTTTGAATGCCACCGTTTCCATACCACAAACAACTGGGTAATCGCTATAATGCAAGCCCAGTAAAAACACGATGAGCCGCAAGGCGAAATCCGAAGGATATGCATACGATGTCGCAAAACGATCGAACTCAACTGATTCCCGATCCGCAGCAGCCGAGCAGGCACACCGGCGGCGTTCAATCGCCGCGTCCTATCGCGCCGAGCCGCGGTCAGCAGCGAGGTGCGGCAAACGTTTCCCAACGTCCGAACAAGCAGCATCAGCAGCGCCAGGCAAATGGCAATGCGCCCAAGCAGCCCCCCACGCACGGTCGAGGCGATCGCGGCCCCGCGCGCAAACCCGCCGAGAACAATAAGTCGGGCAAAAAGACGACGCTCTTTGTCGTCCTGGGTCTTATCGTCATTGTCTATATCGTAGGCGTCGTAGCGTTTTCGCAGGTAGCCTACCCCAACACCACCATCGCCGGCGTCGACGTCTCGTTCTCAAACGCTTCGTCTGCCGCCGCCAAGGTCAACTCGGCATGGAAACACTATAAGCTCACCGTGACGGGCGATGACTTTAGCTGGACCTATCAGCCCGAGTCCGATGAGCCCATCGTAGACGGCGAAGCTGCCGCAAAAGAGATCATCAACCACAACGAAGCCTTTGTATGGCCTGTCCGCCTTGTAGAATCCTTAAGCGGCAAGACCAAAACAACCGCTAGCTCCAACGAAGTCGATCTTGATCAAGACGTCGACCTGTCCATGCTCTCCGACACCTTTGACCAAAAGCAGTTTGAGAAGGATCTGGGCGCCGCCATCGACGAGTTTAACGAGGGCCGTTCGGGCATGTTCGAGGCCAATAGCTCCTATGACGAGCAGGCCGGCAAGTTTACCGTCGAGAAGGCGCGCTCCAACGAAAAACTCAACCGCGAGCATGTCATTAAGTATGCCGAGCTCGAGCTTGCCTCGCTGGCCGAGACCGTAGATCTTTCCAAGCTCGGCAACGATGCCTATGAGCCGCTCAATGGAACGCTGACCGATGATCAGATTCAGGCCGCATGCGATGCCGCCAACAACTTCTTAGGCGTCAACGTGACCCTCAAGCTCAACGGCGAGGATGCCGGCAAGGTTGATGGCAGCTCCGTGTTGCAGTGGATCAGCTTTGCCGATCCGGCCAACCCCACGCTCGATACGTCGCAGATCAGCAGCTGGGCTGCCGAGCTCGCCAACGGCTTCAATACCGTGGGCTCCACTCGCTGGTGGACGCGCGCCGATGGCAAGCAGTGCGCCGTCGAAGGCGGCGACTTTGGTTGGTCCATCGACAGCACCTCGCTCGCCAAGCAGGTCGAAGACGCCATTAACAACAAGCAGACCGGCGAAATCGAGATCAAGTACTCCCAGAAGGCCGACACCTTTACCGCAAAGGGAGAGCCCGACTGGAAGGCATACGTCGATGTCGATCTGTCCGAGCAGCACGCGCGCTACTACGACGAGAGCGGCAATATCGTATGGGAGGCCAACTTTATCTCGGGAAAGCCGGGCGAGGACGCCACGCCCGAGGGCGTCTGGCAGATCAACAGCAACGATGGCGCCAGCAAACTCATCGGTGCCAAGGACCCCGAGACCGGCAAGCCCAAATACGAGAGCCCGGTAAGCTATTGGATGCCGTTTGAGGGAAACATGGTCGGCTTCCACGATGCAACGTGGCAAAACGACAAGAGCTTTGACGACCCCAACTCCTACAAGTGGTGCGGCAGCCACGGATGCATCAACCTGCGCCTGGCTGACGCCAAGGCGCTGCACGATTGCATCAAAGTCGGCCTATGCGTGGTCGTCCACTCGTAGTGCAACGCACGTATTCATACAACGTGGAACCGATGCGACCAATCTAACAGTTCCGAAAGAAACCGTCCCATGCGCCCGCCCCAACCAGTGGGCGTATATACTTATCGAGGTTCTTTCTATAAAGGAGACGCTATGCCGAATGTCCCCACGATCGCCCCGGGCCCGGATGATACCGAGCACACGCCCGAAGGTGCCACCGAAACGATTCCTCTGATTACAGGCGTACATGCCGACAAGGAGAACGGACGCACGAACGATACGGCCGAGATTTCCGATGAAGAGGCATATGCCAAGCTCAAGGCAAAACGTGCCGAACGTCGACGCAAAAAGCTGATTCGACGCGGTATTGCCGCCGGCGTCGTGGGTGCCATCGCGCTCATTGCCATTGTCGCAACCCTGGTTATCAATGCACAGCCACAGGGCGCTAGCGAGCCCGTGACCGACATGGTGGCCGAAGGCACGTTTACCACAACGGTCGAGGCGAAAGGCCAGCTCAAGCCTATTTCGTCCTCAGTGGTCTCCCCTTCTGTCGACGGCACAGTCGATTCGATCAACGTGCAGGCAGGCCAATCTGTCAACGAGGGCGACGTGCTCATGACCATTAAAAACGACGAGCTCGATCGCAACGTTGCCGAGGCGCAGCGTGCAGTTGCAGCCGCTCAGGAAGACCTCGCCAACGCGCAGAAAGCCGCAGCAGCCGCGCAGGCCAACCCAACGACGGACGTCGATGGAGCTTCAGCAGCGGCTGGCATCTCCGCCGCATCAGCGGACACGAACGCCGTATCGGCCGCGCAGCGCAGCCTCGCATCGGCCCAGGCAAACCTCGATCAGGCGAACGCCAAGGCCGCGAGCCGTACGGTCACGGCCCCGAGCTCGGGCAGCATCGTGGAGCTCAACGCCAAGGTGGGCGCCACGGTAACAGGCGGCATGATCATGGGCGAAAGCGATACGAGCGGCGGCAAGCAGTGCATGCAGATCGCCGACCTGTCCAAGATGAAGGTGACCGTGCAGGTGGGCGAAAAGGACATCGCCAAGATCGCCGTTGGGCAGAGCGCCAACGTCACCTATCCCGCGTTTCCCGATATCGTGAGCCAGGGAACGGTCACCGCCATCGCCTCGGTGGCAAACTCCGACTCCAACAACGGCGGCGGCAGCGTGACCTTTAACGTTGACATCCTCATCGAGGCGCCCGACGCGCGCCTGAAGCCGGGCATGACGGCCGAGGTCTCGGTGGTGACCGAGCAGCTCGACGATGTGGTGATGGTGCCGACGATGGCGCTCATGACCGAAGACGGCGAACACTATTACGTCAACGTGGCAACCGATGACGAGGGCAAGCAAACCCGTCGCGTGAAGGTGACCGTCGTGACGCAAAACGACAACGAAGCTGTAGTCGGCAAGACACAGGTCAAGCACGATGAACAGGGCAACGAGATCAACCCTAACGTGCCGGTTACCAAGCTGCGCGATGGCGACACCCTCGTCATGGACACCGGAGCGGGCGCAACGGCTGACGGCGGCTACAGCGCGGATTCGGGCAGCATGTCTGCCGACGAGGGTATGTAATGCGTCCCGTCATCGACATTCGCAACGTGCACCGCATCTTTGAGAGCGAGGCCGGTTGCGCCCACATCCTGCATAACGTAAGCCTGGCGGTGAACCCCGGTGAGTTCGTCGCCATCACCGGCCCCTCGGGCTCGGGCAAGTCGACGCTCATGAACATCCTGGGCTGCCTGGACAAGCCGACGGCGGGTGATTATTTCCTGCAAGGGTTCAACGTCGCCGAGCTCGACGATGATGAGCTCACCGAGGTGCGCGCGCTGAGCATCGGCTTTGTCTTTCAGAGTTTTAACTTGCTGCCGCGTCTGACGGTGATCGAAAACGTCATGCTGCCGCTGTCCTACACCAATGTGCCGCGTAGCCAGCGCGAGATGCGCGCCGTGCACGCGCTGCAAGCCGTCACACTGCCGGTCGACCATTGGGACCACCGCATATCGGAACTCTCGGGCGGACAGATGCAGCGCGTCGCCATCGCGCGCGCCCTCGTCAACGACCCGCCCATCATTTTGGCCGACGAGCCAACGGGAAATCTAGACTCGACAACCGGGGCGCTCGTCATGGAAACCTTCCACAAGCTCCAGAAACGCGGCAAGACCATCGTACTCATTACGCATGACCCCGGCATCGCCGCCGAGGCCGATCGAGCCGTAACCATCCGTGACGGGCGAATCCATGACGGCGCATATGTCGCGCATACACCGAATACGTTACGCGGGGCCGTCAAAAACCTGCCCGCGATTTCTGCAACCACCAATCAGCCGAAAGGAGCGAAGGCATGAGCACCCGCGATCTTGTCCAAGAAGCCCTTCACTCGCTCGAGGCCAACAAGGGACGCAGCCTGCTCACCATCCTTGGCATCGTCATTGGCATCGCCTCGGTCATCGCCATGACTTCGCTCATCGGCGGTATCCAAAACAGCCTGGTCAACAGCCTGGGCCTCAATGCAGCCCGCATGGTAGAGATCTATTCGTCCCAAGAACTCACCGATTCGGATGTGGAAAAGCTTCGCAAACTGGTGCCGCAGATTGAGCAGATCGGCATCGTCGATAGCGCCTATTCCGAGTACAAGGTCGGGGATAAAAGCTATACCGTCATGGCACACGGCGTCGATAGCGACATGCTCGATGCCGTGGGCGCCAGCAAGCTCGTTGCGGGACGTGTCTATTCACAGGCAGAGTCTCAATCAGGCTCGCGCGTGGCGCTCATCAGCCGCGGCGGCGCCGATCAGCTTTACGGCAACGAACAGGACGCACTGGGGAAAACCATCAAGGTGTCCAACGGCGAGGTGCAGATTGTAGGCGTGATTGATGGCGGCAGCGACTCCATGGGCTCGCTCACGCTGTATATGCCACGCGAAACCATCTCCGGCCTGTTTGGCGACGAGAATCCTTCATTTCCCAGCGTGACGGCACTTGCCGCCGAGGGCACAGACATGGACGAGCTCTGCAAGACCATCGAGTCTAAGGTGCGCGCGATGAAGGGCATCTCGGAGGATGATGAGTACGACAGCGTATCGGCGACCTCCATGAAAAGCGCCATCGATGCACTCAACTCGTTTATGGGCGCCTTCTCGCTCATCATGGGCGCTGTCGCCAGTATCTCACTGCTTGTCGGCGGAATCGGCATTATGAATATGATGCTTACCAACGTGACTGAGCGCATCCGCGAGATCGGTATTCGCCGTGCCTTGGGCGCCAGTCGCCGCGATATCACCGCGCAGTTTTTGGCCGAGTCCTCGGCGCTGTGCGTCACCGGTGGCCTGCTGGGTGTCCTGATTGGCTATCTGCTGGCCTGGGGCCTCGCGATGTTTGCCGCAGGATCAGGGGTTCTCAACGAGCTCGGTGCCAGTGGGGAGATCACACCGAGCTTTTCAATCGCCACGGTGCTGCTGGCCTTCGGCGTCTCCGTCGGCATCGGCGTAATCTTTGGCTTCTACCCCGCTCGCCGCGCGGCAAAGCTCAACCCGGTGGAGTGCCTACGCTACCAGTAAGCCACCACCAGCTACCAGTAAGCCACCACCAACAAGTTGCGGTGAATTAGGGACTGAATATGCTATCTAGCAGCAAAAACAGACACTATTTCACCGCAACTTATTGAAGGGCTGTTTGCGCCAGTTCTGGGCGTCGTCCTCGAGCTATTGATGGATGACGGGCTTGTACGGGTCGAGCTTGCTCGGGACGCTCCTCCTCGCGGGCGGGAGGGCGCGCAGGCGCGGCAAGCGCCTAGCGCGCGAACTCCCGTAAGAGCGCGTCTTCCACTTCCCGAAGCGAAAGGGCCCCGCTTCCCTCGGCGGGACGGGTGACCACGATGCAGCGCGCTCCCACGTCGCGCGCGGCGGCGAGCTTCTCGGCCGTGCCGCCTACGGTTCCCGAGTCCTTAGTCACAAGCCACTGGGCGCCCACCTGCCGAAGCATCGCCTCGTTGAGCTCGCGGGTGAAGGGCCCCTGCATGCCGATGACGTGCGACGGCGAAAACCCCGCGTCGATGCACTTCGTTATAGCACCGGGCAGCGGGAGCACACGCACGAAGAAGCGCTCCGCGAAATCGGCGACGCTCGTGTAGGGAGCAAGCTCCTTGCTCCCCGTCGTGAGAAGCGCGCGACCCGGGTTCTCGGAGAGAAAGCGCGCCGCGCAGGCGATCGACGCGACCGGCACGACGCCTTTGGGCAGCGCCTCGACCGGGCGCGCAAGGCGCAGGCATCGTGCACCCACGGCGAGCGAAGCGGCCCGGATGTTGCCGCTTGCGAGCGTAGCGAAGGGGTGCGTGGCGTCGACAACGATGCACGCGCCGGAAAGCTCGCGCTCCATGTCGGCATCGTCGAGCCTGCCCGCATGCACCTCGATGCCCGGAAGCTCGCCCAAAAGCTCGCCTCCGTACTCGGTTGCCGCGTAGGCACGGGCGGGGATGCCCGCCCTGCTCGCCCATTCGCACAGAAGGCGGCCCTCGGTGGTGCCGGCGAAGATGCGCAGCGCCGGCGCGGATGCGGGCGCCGTCACTTCGGGCCGCCTGGGCGCGTGATCTGGTAGAGCAGCGCGTTCATAATGGCAGCCGCCACGGTCGAGCCGCCCTTGCGACCCCTCGCGACGATGGCTGGCACGCGTCGTGCGAGTAGCTCCTCTTTCGCCTCGACCACGTTCACAAACCCGACCGGCACCCCAACGACGAGCGCGGGCGCGATCTTCCCCGCGTCCATGAGCTCGGCGAGGCGCAGAAGTGCTGTGGGAGCGTTGCCGACGGCCACGATGAGCGGACCCTCGATGCCGCAAGCTTTGTCCATGCTCGCAACGGCGCGAGTCGTGCCCGCGGCGCGCGCAGCCGCGGCGACATCGGGGTCGGCCATGAAGCACACGGCCTTGCAGCCGAGCTTCTCGAGCGCGGGCTTGCTTATGCCTGCGAGCGCCATGTTCGTGTCGGTGAGCACCGTGGCCCCTGCGCGCAGTGCGTCGAGCGCACAGTGCGCGGCGTCATGGGTGAACACGAGGGAATCGGCGTACGAGAAGTCGGCAGTGGTGTGGATGACGCGCTTCACGACGGGCTCTTCGAGCGGCGGGAACGTGCGGCCGCCGAGCTCTTCGGTGATGATCTCGAAGCTGCGCCGCTCGATGTCGCCGGGCGCCATCTCCTTGGAATCCATCTAGTACTCCACTCCTTCCCTTGCACATATCCCCTGCTCGTAGGGGTGTTTCTCGCACCGCATCTCGGTTATGTAGTCGGCCTTCTCCACGATCTTGCGGGAAGGCGCGCGCCCGGTGAGCACTACTTCGACGCCGAGCGCGGACATATCGAGTGCGCGGTCCACGAGCGCCTCGTCGACAAGCCCCTTCGAAAGCGCGTCGAGCGCCTCGTCGAGCACGAGCAGTCCCTCTTGCGCGCACTCGAGCTCGGCGAGCGCGGAAGCGAGGTTCCCATCGTGCAGCTCGCACGTCGCGGCAAGTTCTTCCGACGTCATCGACCAGGTAAACTTGTCCGACACCTTCCCCGCGAACACGGGCACGCCGAAATGCTCGGCGAGCAGGCGCACCTCCCCGCTTTCGCCGTCTTTCAGGAACTGCACGACGACGACGCGGCGGCCTGCAGCGAGCATGCGAAGGGCGAGGCCCATCGCCGCCGTGGTCTTGCCTTTGCCGTCGCCATGATACACGTGGATCATACGCCCTCCTCGATAATGCGGTAGACATACTCCATGTCGAGCGCCCCGCGCACGACGTCGGCCAGGCGGTCGAACTCGCGCGCACGGTGATCGGCCGCGGACGCCGCGCCCGCAGCACCCACGACGTTCTCGGGCAGGCCGCGCATGCGCGCGAGCGAGCGCGCGAGGGCGAGCGCCACCCCCGGTTCGTCGAACAGGCCGTGGAGATAGGTTCCGAACACGTTTCCGCAGGCCGCGCCTTCTGGTTTGCCGCCAATCGTGCCCGCAGGGGCGCAGGAGACGGTCGTTTCGCCGTCGTGAATCTCGTACCCGCGCGCCGTCATGCCGTTCCACGCCGAGAACGCGCCTTGGGCGCCCGTGATGCGCAGCTCCGACTGGGCGAGGCGCTTTTCCTCCTTGAACACCGTACTTGCAGGGATGAGCCCGAGCCCGCGCGCGGTGCCAGCGCCTTCCCTGCCGTGCGGGTCGGAAAGCTCGTCTCCCAAAAGCTGGTAGCCTCCGCATATGCCGAGCACCGGCGTGCCCGCGCCCGAAAGCGCGCGTACACAGGCTCCGATGCCGCTAGCCGCAAGCCAGCGCGCGTCGTCGAGCGTAGTCTTCGAGCCGGGAAGTACCACCAAGTCGGGTCGGCCCAGATCGGTCGTCGAGGAAACGTAGCGCACGCCCACGCCGGGCACGCGCGAAAGCGGGTCGAAGTCGGTGAAGTTCGACAGATGCGGAAGACGCACGACGGCGACGTCGATGACGCCGCGCGCCTCGCGGGCAGATAGGCGCGGCGCGAGCGAGTCCTCGTCGTCCAGGTCGAGCGTAAGATACGGCACGACCCCCACGACGGGAACTCCGCACATCTTCTCGAGCGGGGCCAAACCCGGGCGCAGGATTTCCACATCGCCGCGGAACTTGTTCACCACAAGCCCCCGCAAAAGCGCGCGGTCCTCGGGCGCAAGGAGCGCGACCGTGCCGTAGAGCTGGGCAAATACCCCGCCCGGATCGATGTCGCCCGCAAGCAGCACGGGGGAGGACACGGCGCGCGCGAGCCCCATGTTGACGATGTCGTTTTCGGCAAGGTTGATTTCGGCGGGGCTGCCGGCGCCCTCGATGACGATGACGTCGTTTTCCTCCGCGAGCGAATCGAACGCCTCCAAAATCTGCGGCATGAGCGCCTTCTTTCGCGCGAAGTAGTCCCTCGCAGCGAAGGCTCCCTGCGCCTTGCCGGCCACGATGAGCTGGCTTCGGTGGCCGCTTTCGGGCTTGAGCAGGATGGGGTTCATGCGCACGTCGGGCGCGATGCCGCACGCCTCGGCCTGCATGATCTGGGCGCGCCCCATCTCGAGCCCGTCGGCCGTGACGCCGCTGTTGAGTGCCATGTTCTGGCTCTTGAAGGGAGTCACGCGCAGGCCGTCCTGCGAAAGCACGCGGCACAGCCCCGCCGCGAGCAGGCTCTTCCCCGCGTTCGACATGGTGCCCTGGATCATGATGGGCTTGGCCCTACCCACGGGTATCGACCTCCTTCGCCAAGCCTCGGCCATCCGCGCCCGCCATAGCGCCGCTGAAAGAAGCGCCGCCCCGTTCGTCGGGTTCGCCTTCGCCCGATGCGTCTTCCGCCCGAAGCGCACGGCCGAACGCCATCGCAAGCCGGGCGTTCTCCTTGCGCGTGCGCACCGCGACGCGGCACCAGAAACGGGACAGTACCGAAAACGAGTCGCACGTGCGGACCAAAACCCCCTGATCATACAGGCGCTCGGGGATGTCTTTCGCCGGCGTGCGGACTAAAAGGAAGTTCGCATCCGACGGCACGACGGAAAGCCCGAGCGAGGAGAGCTCGTGGGAAAGCCACGCTCGCTCGCCCTCCAATACATCGCGCGTGCGCGAGACGTATTCGACGTCTTCCAGGGCGGCGATACCCGCGGCCTCGGCGACCGAAGAGACGGGCCACGCCTGCCCCGCCCGGCGAATCCCCTCGATGAGTTGGGCGTTTCCGCTGATCAGATATCCCAACCGCAACCCCGCCATTCCGTAGAGCTTGGTGAACGCGGAGAGCACGGCCACATGGCGCGAACACGCGGCGCGTGCGGCCACGCTCCTTTCGCGGGCGTCGGGCGCAAATCCGAGGAAGCACTCGTCCACGACGAGCAGCGCGCCCACCTGCTCGCAGCGGCAAGCCGCGGCCTCGATCACGCTGGGGTCGACGAGGCGCCCCGTCGGGTTGTTCGGATTGCAGAGGTACGCCACGTCTCCCGGCCCCTCGATCGCGCGGGCGAAGGAGGCGGGCACGTCGAAGTCGTCCGCTTCGGAGAGCGGGAACTCCTGCACGCATGCGCCGTAGTACGATGCCGCCTCCGCATATTCAGAGAACGTCGGCGCGCACACGACGATGCGTTTCGGGCGCACCGCCGCGGCGAGCCGCCAGATGATGTCGGACGCGCCCGCGCCGCAGACGATAGTATCTTCGGGAATGCCCTGGTCGCGCGCTAGCGCGCGAACGAGGGCGAGGCTTTCCCTATCGGGGTAGGCGTCGATTCGAGAAAGCGCCTTGCAAGCTGCGGCGACGGCGCGCGGCGAGGGGCCTGCCGGATTCACGTTCACCGAGAAGTCAATGAGGCCGGAGGCACCCCCTTCGCAAGCGATGCCGAGCGATTGCGCGCTGCCCCCATGCGTGCGGGCGCGCAGGATTCCCCCGGCAGCCCGGGGCGCGGCGTGGTCTTTCCTCATGCCATCGCCCCCACGGCGAGCACGACCGCCGCGCGCGCGGCGCCGAAGACGACGAGCGCGCATACGGACGCGGCGAGCATGAGCCTTGTCGCCCGGGCGATGTCGCCCCACTCGATTTCGCGGGACGCGTCGCCTATCGTCGGTTTCTCAACGAGCTTGCCGAAATACACCGCGGGTCCTGCCAGGCGCAGTCCGAGCGCACCCGCGCACGCCGACTCGGTCTGCGCCGCGTTCGGGCTCGCATGGCGACGCCTGTCGCGGCGCCAGATGCGCGCCGCCCCGCGCGCGTCGAGCCCGACGATCGAGCACACGGCGATCATGAACAGGGCCGATAACCGCGAGGGAATCCAGTTCAGCGCATCGTCGAGGCGCGCCGAGGCGCAGCCGAAGTCGATGTAGCGCTCGTTTTTGTAGCCCACCATGCTGTCGAGCGTGTTCACTGCCTTGTACGCCATGCCCAAAGGCGCACCCCCGATCATAAGGTAGAAAAGCGGCGCGATGACACCGTCGCTCGCGTTCTCCGCCACCGTTTCCACGGCGGCGCGCGCGACGCCCTGCTCGTCGAGAACAGACGTGTCACGTCCCACGATGAGCCCGACGGCTTCGCGCGCCGCGACAAGTCCGCCCTTCGAGAACGCGCGGGCAACGGCCAGGCTCTGGCGGCGCAGCTCGCATGCCGCGAGAATCTGATAGCTCGCCCATGCCTCGGCCACGAAGCGCAAGCCGGAGTGAACCATGCCGCAAAGATGCAGGATTCCCCAGGTCAAAAGCCCACACGCAAGCGGAAGCGCCACGGCGAGCACAAGCCCTGCGGCGCGCGTGCCCGCGGACGTTTGCGGGAATGCGCCCCGCAGGCGGCCTTCGGCCCACGTGATCGCGCGCCCCATGGCGACGACGGGATGGGGAAGCCAGCGCGGGTCGCCGAAGGCAAGGTCGGCCGCGAACCCGGCGGCGACGGCAAGAATCGTCATCACCGGGCATCGCCCCCCCAAGCGGGGCGAACGTCGCGAAGGCAGCGCCCATCCCAAGTGGCGGCCCATGCGCCGCCCGGCTCGGTATGCACGTCGAAGTATCCCATTTTCGGGACAGCTAGCTCGGAGAGCAGCGCTTTCACGGTACCCGCGTGAACGACGAAGACGGCGCGCCCACTCCCCTGGGCGCGCTCCGATTCGCACGCCTCCCGAAACGCCGCGATGACGCGGCGGGTGAAATCGCTCTTGCCCTCGCCATGCGGGCAGCGCGTCTCGCACCAGGAGTCTACCCAGGCGCGATAGCGCGCATCCTCTTTAAGCTCGGCGGCGCTTCGCCCCTCGAAGTCGCCGAAATCCATCTCGCGCAGACCGGGGCACGCCATAAGCTCCGCGTTCGGGAAGAGGATGCGCGCCGTCTGGTCGGTGCGGGCCATGCCGCTCGTGATAACACGGAACACGTCACGATCGCACGCGAGGTCGCGCAAAGCGCGCTCGCCCGCACTCGACAGGGGCTCGTCGGTGCCCGCCCCGCTGTAGCGATGGTCTTCCGTGCCCGCCGTGGCACCATGGCGCACGAAGACGACTTCCAAAAGCGCACCCGCGCCCTGCGTCCCTCGAGGTGCATCGGCAAGGTTTCCTTTGATGACCTGGGGAATCCCGCACGTCATGCGCACGACGACGTCGGCGCGCGCAGCGAGCGCACATCCCAGGCGCCCTGCGCGCTCGCGCCATTGGGCGTCTTCCGCACTCATGGGGACGACCCCCGAGCCGACCAAGGGCAGAATCACTGCGTCGAAGCCGATCAGCCGCTCGAGCGCCCGGTCAGCGTCGAGCGTGCGTACGAGTTCCTCGGCACGGTATGCGACGCGGCCGGCAAAAGCCGCGGGCACGCCGCCCTCCGCAAGCTGCGCCGCGTCGACGAAATCGTCCGCCGCGAACCCGAATTTTTCGCGCACGAAGGTCCTCTTCCCCGAATGCGCGCCACCTACCACGAGCATCATAGGAGCATGCCCCCCACCACCAGCATGGCAAGCATCGCGAGCTCGGCCCATTGCAGAAACCATCCGGCCAAATCCCCCGTCACCCCGCCGAAGCGGGACAGGGCAACATGGCGGTACCACGCGAGCACCAAAAGCCCCGCCACCGCCATAAAGGCGCCGACGGCCTGAGCGCACGCGACCATCCCTGCAGCCGAAGCCGCAGCGAAAGCGCAAAGCGGCACGACGATCGCCGCGCGCTTCTTCGCAGGCGAGAGCCCCGCGGCCATGCCGTCCGCCCGCGCGGCAGGCCAGCATTCAACGGCGAGTCCCGAAAGCGCGCGGGAGAACACGAGCGAGCACAGAAGCGCGAGGAACGCCCCCGCCGTAAGCGGCAGCGCGGTGAACAGGGAAAACTGCAGAATAAGGTACACAACAACACCGATGACCCCGAAGGCGCCCGCCCGCGGATCGTGCATGATCTCGAGCTTTCGCTCGCGCGGGGCCCAACTTGCAAGCGCATCGGAGGTGTCGCAGAGCCCGTCTAGGTGGATGCCTCCCGTCACCGCCACAGGCAGCGCCGCGAGCACGGCCGCGACGATGGTCGCGGGCACGCCGAGCAGGTTCGCCACGTGCCCCCACGCCGTCATGAGGAAGCCTTCCGCAAGGCCCACCAGGGGAAACGCGGCAAGTGCATGGGTTGACCCGAAATCGGTCCAGGCCGATTTCGGGACGGGGATGCGCGAGAACGTTCCGAACGCCGCGCCGATTGCCTCTGCTATCTTCACCTTGTAGGTCCTTCACCTTTCATCCACACGGGAATCCCGCATACCACTTCGACTGCGCGGTCGGCCAGCGCCGCCACGCCCGCGTTCACGCGCGCGAGCGCGCGCCTCCATGCCTCGGTCCCCTCATCGTAGCGCATCCCATCGGCGAACACGTCGACGGTGACCACCACCGTATACGCAGCGGCCTGAGCGAGCCGTTCGATGCCTCCGAGCACCTCGCGCGCCGCAGCGTCGGGGTCACGTGGGGACAAGCCGCCTTCCGCGAAAAGCTCGTTCGCAACCAGGTTGCCCACGTCCTCCAAAAGAAGCGTGCAGCCGCGCGGAAGCCCGGGCACTGCGGCGCCCACGTCACGCGTGCGCTCGAGGGTGGAAAACCCCTTGCCCTCGCGCAGCGCCCGATGGCGCGCGATGCGGCGGGCGCCCTCTTCCCCGAAGGGCTCCATCGTTGCCAGGTACACGCGGGGGCCGTCGTGCCCGAGGCACAGGGACTCGGCGTAGGCGCTCTTGCCGCTCGCGGCGGCGCCGATGACGAGCGTCACCGTCATTTCCCGGCCTCGAAATGCTCGTAAGCAGCCATGCCAGTCGCCGTGAACGTCTTCCCACCCCGGTACACGCGCAGCGCCGAATCCAGAAGGGGCAGATACGCCATGGCGCCCGCGCCCTCGCCCAAGTGCATGCCTGCGTCGAGGGGTGCCTTTATGCCAAGCTCGCGAAGGAGCTCCTGGCTTGCGGGTTCGCTTGATGCGTGGGTGCCCACGAGGTAGCCCAAGGCGTTGGGGCACAGGCGCGCCGCGCACAGGGCCGCCGTGCAGGATATGACCCCGTCGAGGAGCGCCGGCGCCTTCGAGACCGCGGCCCCCAGGTAGAAGCCGCACATCGCAGCGATGTCGAAGCCGCCAACCTTCGAGAGCACGTCGATCGGGTCGGCGGGATCGGGCGAGTTCGCGTCGATAGCGCGCTCGACCACGTCGCGCTTGCGCGCGAGCGAGGCGTCCGAGAGCCCCGCGCCGCGCCCGACGAGGCTCCGCGCGTCCGCCCGGATGAGCACTGCGGCCACCGCCGCCGAGGTGGTCGTGTTGCCGATGCCCATCTCGCCCGCGGCGAGAAGGCGCACGCCGGCGCGGGCAAGCCCGCACGCGACGGCGATTCCGACCTCGATCGCGCGCACGGCCCCATCGCGAGACATAGCGGAGCCGTGAGCGATGTTGCCGCTCCCCCGCCGCACGTTCGCGCGCACCATGCGCGCGTCTTCTATGCCCCGGGCCATACCCACGTCGACGGGCACGACCTCGGCACCCGCGAACGCCGCCATGCGGCAGGCGCTCGCGGCCCCCTCGCACATGTTGCGCGCGACGGCTCGCGTCACATCTTGCCCGCTTTGCGACACGCCTTCGGCAACGACCCCGTTGTCGGAGAAGAATACCGCGAGCGCACGGGGAAACTCGGCCACCTCGGCGCTCCCCTGAGCTGCGGCGATACACGCGACGGCGTCTTCAAAGTCGCCCAATCCCCCCAAGGGGTGCGCGATGGAGTCCCACGCGGCGTACGCGGCGGCACGGGCGCACTCGTCTGCGGGCGCGGTCCGGGAAAGCGCGGCTTCGAGCACGGCGCCCGGCGCCGACGAGAACGCGCGCTCGACTTCCTCGCGGATGCAGGCAAGCGCGGTTTCGGTTGCTTCAGCCATGCCGCCTCCTCTCTGCGAACGACGCTGCGGCAGACGCGAACGCGCGCGCAACGTCGGGGTTCGCAGGATAGTACACATGCGGGAAGCCCGCCACCAGGGACGGGGTGGTCGTCATGCACGGCCAGCCCTTGTCGCGCCGGGGCTTCTGCGCCCAAAAGTCGCCGCCCGGGCAGGTGGACTGCCAGTAGTGGAACTCGTGCGCGCGGATGCGTGTGCCGCGCGGACCGTAGAGCCCGTCGCGTTGGGAAGTAAGCTCCACGTACCCGAAATGGGACAGCCTTCCCCCGTTCTCGCTTGCGCCCTCAAGGGCGCCCGCAACAGGCCAGCGCCGCCCCTCGCTATCGGCGATTTCGCGCTGCAGGTAAAGAAACCCACCGCATTCGGCGACCGTCGGCATGCCGGATTCCACCGCGCGCCGCACCGCCTCGCGCATCGACGCGTTCTCGGAGAGCTGCCGCGCATGGAGCTCCGGGTAGCCGCCCCCCAGATAGAGGGCGCTTGTCCCCCGGGGCAACTCGCTATCACA
Organism: uncultured Collinsella sp.; assembly: GCA_902464175.1. Taxonomy (GTDB): domain Bacteria; phylum Actinomycetota; class Coriobacteriia; order Coriobacteriales; family Coriobacteriaceae; genus Collinsella. Next base: position 21,292 of record CABQHZ010000005.1, read on the forward strand.
CAGGGGGCTGAAAAAGGCCAGCTCGCAACCCAGGTCCTCGAGCGCACGCAGGTTCTCCTCGTAGTAGAACGAGAACGCCTCGTCACGCGCGACGGCGACGATGGGCCGCGCTCCCACGATCGGCTCCAACCGGTAAGGTTCCTCGCGGATATCGGGTGCCGTCGCCGCTATTTCAAGCAAGCGGTCGACGTCGACGCTCTTTTCCACCAGCTCGGCCATCTTGTCGATACGCGCGGAGAGCTGCTCGACCTCGTCGGCGGTCACAAGCCCCAGATGCCGGCTTTCGAGCGAGAACGCCTCGTCGGCGGGGATATTCCCCAAAACCGCGACGCCCGTGTGCTTCTCGATCGCAGGCGCCGCGTAGGCGCAGGCAGCGGCGCTCGTCTTGTTCAGCACGACGCCGCGCACGTTCGCACAAGGCAGGAACTCGGCGATGCCGCGGATTACAGCGGCGAGCGATAAAGACGCCCCGCGCCCGTTCACCACTAAAACGACCGGCGTTTCCGTGTCGCGCGCAACCTGGTAGCTGCTCGCGTCGGCCACGCCGGGCGCCATGCCGTCGTAGAAGCCCATGACCCCCTCGAGCACCGCGACATCCGCGCCCGCGGCGCCGCGTGCGAGCAGGGCGCGCAGCGTCGGGGCGTCGGTGAAGAAGCCGTCTAAGTTGCCCGAGCGCGCACCCACGACGCGGCGGTGAAAGAGCGGGTCAATGTAGTCGGGGCCGCATTTGAAGGCCGCGCGTGCAAGGCCGCGACGCGCGAGCGCGCGCAGGAGCGCGCACGTGACGACCGTCTTGCCGCTCCCGCTCGAGGGCGCAGCGACCATGAAGCGCGGGATGGACGTGCTCACCGGGCACCGCCTTCCCCACCTGCGGCGCTGCAGTTAGCAAGCGAGACCACCTCAACGGATGGGTTCCCCTCGACAGAGAGGTCCTCCCCGACAGGCGACTCAGCAAGCGCGCCGACTTCGGCAAGCTCCTCGGCATCCGCGCCCGCACCACGCGCGCTGACGAGGAACACGGGGTTTTGCGCCTTCATAAGATGGTGCGAGCCTACAGCCTCGGCACGGGCGGCCGACACCTGGCACGCCTCGAACCCCTTAAAGCGCGAACCCGAGAGAAGCGCGCACGCCTCGGTGAGCGTCTCAACGGTGACGCATGGCACGCACAGGCGAACCTGTGAGTTCTTCTCGAGCGCCGCCTCCACGATGGGGGGAAGCTCGCCCGCGCTCCCGCCGACGAACACGGCGTCGGGGACGGGCAGTTTCGCGAGCGCTTCGGGGGCGACACCGGGGACCGCATGCACGTTGCCGCACCCGAATGCATCCGCGTTCTCTCGGATGAGCCGCACGCCGGCCGCGTTGCGCTCGACCGCCCATACCGACCCCGCTCGCGCGACGAGCGCCGCCTCGATCGAAACGCTCCCCGTGCCGGCGCCGACATCCCACACGGTGTCGGTCGCGGTAAGGCGCAGCTTCGCGAGCGCGACGGCGCGCACCTCCTGCTTGGTCATGGGAACGTCGCCGCGGATGAAGAGCTCGTCGGGAATGCCCGAGGAAGCGTACGGCCAGCGGGAGCTCGCGGCGCGGGATACGCCCGCAGAGTCCTCCGCGGAAGAAGCCGCCGCGGGCTCAGACGCGCCGGCCGGCGCCTCGGAGGCTGCGCTAGAGCCCGCAGGCGACCCGGCGCCGCCTGCGGGCTCGACAAGCATCACGTTCAAGTCGTCGAACGTCTGACCTGCGATTTCACTTGCGGTCGCGCAGGTGATGCGCTCGTCGGGGTACGACAGGCGCTCGGCCACCGTCACGCGCGCGTCCCCGAAGCCCGCCTGCACAAGCTCGCCCGAAAGCCGCGAGGGGTCTTCCCCGCCCGACGTGGCGAGGAAGAGCTCACCTGCGCGCTCGGCCTCGGCCACGATGTCGCACGCCACGCCGTGAGCGCTCGCGAAGCGCCAATCCTGCCATGGACGCGCGAGGCGCGCGGCGAGATACGACGCTGAGCTTATGCCGGGAATGACGCGCACGTCCACCCGCGCGTCGCCGGAGAGCGCCTGCACCAGGCGGCGCGCGCCGCTGAACAGCCCCACATCGCCCGTCATCACGACCACGGCGCGCTGCCACGACGCCGCATCGGTGAGAGCGGCGACGATGTCCGCCGTCTTCACGAGCTCGCATCTCACCACGTCGGGCGGCACGTCGATGCTGACAAGCGCGCGATGAGCGCCGATGACCACGTCGGCGATGTCGATCGCGTCGAGCGCCGCGCGCGAGAGCAAGTCGGGGTTTCCGGGCCCCGCCCCGATGATCGTTACCTTTCGCATGGAATCTCCCGATACCCGCGCGGCGTGACCATACGGCCGCCTACGCGCTTCGTGTCCGCGTTGCCGACGAACACGGTGGTGAACATGTCGGCGTCGAACTCCCCCAGCTCGGAGAGCTTGCACATGCCCGACTGCTGCCCCTCGCGCCCGATGTTGCGTACCCAGCCGCAAAGCGTGTCGGGGGCCTTCCATTCGAGCATAATCTTCGCCGCGCGCGAGAGCCTGTCGGCGCGCTTTCTGCTGCGCGGGTTGTACAAACAGATGCAGAAGTCGGCGCTCGCCACGGCGGCGAGCCTGCGCTCGATGACCTCCCACGGCGTAAGCAGGTCGGAGAGCGACACGACCGCGAAGTCGTGGGCAAGCGGGGCGCCGAGCACCGCCGACCCGCTCTGAGCCGCGGTGGCCCCGGCGATAACTTCCACGTCTACATCGGGGTAGTCCTCCGCAAGCTCCAGCACGGGGCTCGCCATGCCGTACACGCCCGCGTCACCGCTGCACACGAGCGCCACGGCTTCTCCGCTCTGCGCGCGCGAAAGCGCCAGGCGGCACCGTTCGACCTCGTGCATCATCGGCGTCGCGAGATGCGCCGCGTCGGGCACGGCGGCGAGCGCGAGCTCCACGTATTTCGTGTACCCCACAACGATGTCGGCCGCCTCGAGCGCGCGCCGAGCCGCAATCGTCATGCCGTCGGGGCCGCCCGGACCGATCCCCACCACGAAGAGCTTTCCCATCACCGCTCCTTAAAAGAAAGTTCGATAGTTACCTTGGAAAACGCGACGGTCACGCCGCCGTGAGCGAGCTTCGGGAAGATAAGTTTGCCCCCGTCCGCGAGCGCCGCGCGCTCGCACACGTTGTCGACCCCCACCGTCGCGCGCACGAAATTAGATGGCGAAACGCTGCCTTCGACCTGCGACAACTCCTCTGCGGAATACGTCACAAGCGGGATATTGCGCGCGCGACAGAAGGCGAGCAGACCCTCCTCGTGCGCCTTCACGTCGATCGTCGCCGCTTCGCGCACGGCCGAAGGCGAGATACCCGCCTGCCCGCACGCGAGAAGAAACGTCTCCCCGATCGCTTCGGCGCACGCACCGCGACGGCACCCTATGCCCGCAACGATGCAGGGCACGACAAGGCGAAGCGGCTCGGGCGCAGACGCCTGCGCCCGCACGCCCGCCGGCTTCCCCGTCTCACCGGCGGGCACGACCTCGCCCGTTGTCTCCGCCGCGCGAACGGACGCACCTGCATTCGCGCCAGCGAACGGCGACACGACAATATCGGCCCGAGCGCGGTCGGACGCAATGTCAACCCCCTCAGGCGGCTGTCCCGAAATCGGCACGTCGGAATAGAGCGCCACGCGCCCGCCCGAAAGCAGCCGCGCCGACACTCGCTTGATGGCCTCGGGATTCGAAACGGCGAGCCCCGCACAGCGCGCCCACGTATCCACCGCCCACACGCCGCGGACGTCGGTCGCCGTGGTGATGACGGGGATGGCCCCTGCCGCGCGTGCCACAGTTTGCGCAAGCTCGTTCGCACCGCCCAAATGCCCCGACAAAAGCGGGACAGCAAAGCGCCCCGCCTCGTCGGTCACCACAACCGCGGAATCGTTTGCCTTCGAGGCGACATGCGGCGCGATCGCCCGCACGGCGATGCCCGCCGCGCCCACGAACAGGAGCGCGTCCGACGCTTCCCACGCGAGCGCCGTCCATGCGCGCAGGTCGGCCTTCCCCTCGCCGAACCCGCGCGAAACGGAAACGTCCCAGCCAGGGTCATCTTCACCTGTCTGCGCGCAATCGGAAAGCGCGCGTGCGGTGCGCTCCGCCAACGCATATCCCCTCTCAGTGAACGCTATGCAGGAAACCCTCATCTAGCGCACCACCATCGTCGAGAAGTAGCTGCCCCGATCGGGCACATCGTCGACCGAGCGGTACACGCGCTCGCCCGGAAGCCCACAGTCCTCTACGAGCTCGGCACCGTCGAAGGCGCCCTCCTCGCGAAGGATGCGCTTCGTGTCCGCAAGCGAGCGGCGCGCCTTCATGACCACCTTCGTCCCCGGCCAGCCGAATGCGCGGCGCACGTCGTCGTAGCCGCCGGGCACGATGTGCAGAGGCGACGACATCTCGGGCGTGAGGTCGCGCTCGAGCGCTGCGGCGACCGCGCAGAAGCTCGGCACGCCGGGAATGGCGCGCGCCTCGAACCCGCAGGCGCGCACGTCGGGCGCTATGCGCTGGAAGGTGGCGTAGATGCTCGGGTCCCCCAGGTTCAGCAGCGCGACGTCGCGGACCGCATCCAGGTGCACGACAAGCTCGCGAACAAGCGAGGCATGCTCGGCCGTGCGGCGCTCGGCGTCGCGCGTCATCGAGAATCGCACGGGGATCACCGTCTTGCCTGTAAGGTCGACGGCGCCGCGCACGATGTCGAGCGCGACCATGGCCCCGTCCGCCGTCTGCGGTGCGGCGATGACCGGACACGATTCGATTGTGCGGACGGCCTTGATCGTGAGCAGCTCGGGGTCGCCAGGCCCCGTGCCCACCCCGTACAGCACGCCTTTACTCATACGTAGCCCCCAATTCCCCGATAACTGCATCGGCGCCCGACGTGCGGAAAAGCTCTCGGCGCTCGGCGTCGAACACGACCGCGGCGATGTCGCATGCGCCCGCCGCGCGGCGGCGCAACCTGTCATCGATTGCCGCAGCGAGCGAGGCGCGCGCAGCGTCCCCCACGCCGGCGGCCTCGATTACCTCGAGCGCCGCCGTAGTCGTGACCGACGACATGATCTCGCGCACGGTCTTCGCGCCAGCGCCGGCCAAGGCCGCGTGGGCGGCCAGAATCTCCGCGCGGCAGTCGGCGGTACGCGAATGGGTGTCCATGATGCCGCCCGCAACCTTCACCAGCTTGCCGATGTGTCCCACAAGAAGGACATTGGTAAATCCCTCGCGAACGCAGCAATCAATCGCATCGCCCACGAAGTTGGAGATGAAGACCACCGGCGCACCGTTTAGGTGGAAATGCCCCGAGATGAACTGCCCGCCGTAGTTGCCGGGCGTAAGCACGACTCCGCGTCGCCCCATAGCCGCATGCTGCCGGATCTCGAGCTCGATGCTGTCGCGCAAGGCAGCAAGGCTGCGCGGCTCGACGATGCCCGTCGTGCCCAGGATGGAAATGCCGTCCTCTATCCCCAGGTGCGGGTTGAAAGTCTTTTCGGCAAGGGCAACACCCTCGGGTACCGAAATCGTCACAGCAATATTTCCAGAAAAGCCGTGCGCGGCGCACACCTCGCGCACCGCCGAAGTGATCATCGCGCGCGGCGTCGCGTTGATGGCGGCCGCCCCCACCGGCTGCTCGAGCCCGGGCAACGTCACGCGCCCCACGCCCACGCCGCCATCGACGGAAACTTCCGATTCGCGCGCGGGCACGCCCTTGCTGCCCGCAGCGCCCGTGCCCGACCCCGCATGTTCCACGCGCGCGTACACGAGCACGCCGTCGGTCACATCGGCATCGTCGCCTGCATCCTTTCGCACGGCGCACTGGGCGCACCCCTCGCCGATGCATGCGTCGACCACGTTCGCCTCGACGGGCAGCCCGCCGGGGGTGACGATCGACACGCGGCCGACGGGCTTTCGTGACAAGAGCATCTCGCAGGCCGCCTTCGCCGCGAGCGCGGCGCAGCTCCCCGTGGTGTAGCCGCAGCGCAGGCGGGTCGTCCCGGTATATATGTAGTGCTCGAAGGCCACGCTAGCTGCTCGCCTTCCGATACCCTGTGGCAAACGAAGGGTCGTAAAGCTTGCTGCGCTCGTACGACTCCGCTTGCGCGCCGTTGTGCGCAAGCCCGCCGCGAGCTCCGAGCACGCGGCCCACCACCACGAGCGCCGTGCGGTCGATGCCCTCTCGCGCGCCCGCATCGGCGAGCGTGCCCACTGTGCATCGCACCACGCGCTCCTCAGGCCAGGTCGCCTTGTACACGAGCGCCGCCGGCTCGTCGGAGCTGCGGCCCGCGGCCAAAAGCTCGGCGGAAAGCTCGGCGAGCATACCCGAGCTCAGGAAGATGACCATAGTCGAGCCGCTTTCCGCCATGGTGCGCATGCCCTCGCCCGCGGGCATGGGGGTGCGCCCGGAAAGCCGCGTGATCACGACCGACTGGCTGATTCCCGGCAGCGTGTATTCCTGGCGAAGCGCCGCCGCGGCACCGCAAAAGCTCGAAACGCCGGGCACCACCTCGTAGTCCACGCCGCGCGCGTCGAGCGCGTCCATCTGCTCCTGGATGGCGCCGTACAGGCACGGGTCGCCCGTGTGCAGGCGCACCACTTCCTCGCCCCGCGCATCCGCCGCGCACATCACGTCGAGCACTTCCTCCAAGGTCATGTGTGCGCTGTCGTAGACGACGCAGGATTCCTTGCACTCGGCGAGCAGCTCGGGGTTCACAAGGCTCCCCGCCCAAACGACCACGTCGGCCGCGCGCAGAAGACGCGCCCCGCGCAGCGTGATAAGGTCGGCGGCGCCCGAACCTGCGCCAACGATATGAATCATCCGAGCCTTCCCTTCCCGTTTCTCATCGCAACCGTTTACGCCGCCCTTCGCGCAGCGGGCAAGACACGGCGCCCGCAGCGGCAATCGGCGCAAATACGTAGGCAGGAGGCGCAATGCCGCCCGCCCTGGCTTTGACACGCCCACAAACGCCCACTATCATAGTGGTAGTTTCGGCAACGAGCATATGACAATCGAATAAAAGGAAACGACCGGCGCGGCGCCCACATAGTCCGCGCTGGCTTGCGGAGGGAACCAGGTGGGAATCCTGGGCAAGGGACATTACTGTGTAGGACGCGCGGGCGAACCGCCTCGCGCCCCAAGCCAGACTGCTTCGCCTTTTCCTCACGGCATCGCCGTGGCGTTAGCTCCTTGTGAACCCCGAGGAGTGCGCTTCCCTTTCGAATGCAAGAAACAGGCGCGCTATCCCTTTGCGGACGAGCGCGCTTTTCTTTCGCTTGTGCCGATAAGCAACTGTCGCCGGGGGACCGGCAAACCGAGGAAAGGGAAAACCATGTCCGACCAGATGTCACGCCGCGGCTTCATGGGCGCCGCAGCAACCGGAGCCGTCGCGCTCGCCGGAGTCGCGCTCGCGGGCTGCTCCAGCACCTCCGCGAGTTCCGAGAAATCGAGCGAAAAGGAGAAGGCCGTGAAGCCGGTCATTCTCGTCACGAGCTTCGGCACGAGCTACAACGACTCGCGCCACATCACCATCGGCGCCATCGAAGACGCTATCCGCGAGAAGTACTGGCAGGACTACGACATCCGCCGCGCCTTCACCGCGCAGATCATCATCGACAAGCTGAAGAAGCGCGACGGCATCACGATCGACAACATGACCGAGGCGCTCGACCGCTGCGTGGAAGACGGCGTGAAGGAAATCGTCGTGCAGCCGACGCATCTCATGGCTGGCCTGGAATACGCCGACGTGAAAGACGAGCTCGACAAGTACGCCGACAAGTTCGACAAGATCTCGCTCGGCGACCCGCTGCTCACCTCCGACGACGACTACAAGAAGGTGGCCGCAGCCATTAAGGAGAACATGGCGTCCTTCGACGACGGCAAGACGGCGCTGTGCCTCATGGGCCACGGCACCGAAGCCGATTCCAACGCCGACTATGCCAAGATGCAGGAAGTGTTCAAGAACGAGGGCTTGACGCAGTTCTTCGTCGGCACCGTCGAGGCTGAACCGACCTGCGAGGATGTTATCGCCGCTGCGAGCGCCGCAGGGTACAAGAAGGCCTTGCTCGCGCCGTTCATGGTGGTCGCGGGCGACCACGCGAACAACGACATGGCAGACGAGACCGACCCCGACAGCTGGGCTGCGAAGTTCGTGGCCGCCGGCTTCGAAGTGACGTGCCTGCTCCAGGGTCTGGGACAGAACGCCGCGGTCGACGACATCTACGTCTCGCACGTGGACGACGCCATCGCCAAGCTGTAAACTCGCCGCGCACGGGGGCGCCGGTCGCGTCCCCGTGCAACGGGCATGCGCCTTCCCCGACCGACGGCGCATGCCCGTTGCATTCGCATCCCGCCCGCCCACCGCACGGCGCGGGCGGTAGAAGCGATTGAAAGGAATCCCTCCATGTTGAAGAAAACCCTCGTCTTCGCCCTGTCGGCGGCGCTTCTCGCATTCTCGCTCGCCGGCTGCGCCGGAAATTCAAGCGACGGCGCAAAGGCAAGCAATACCGATTCCCAGGAAAAGACCGAGCAGGCGGCCGATGCGACCGAGGGCGCAAGCGCTGCCCCCATCACCGCCGACAAGGTGGCCGACGGCACCTATCCGATCACCGTAGATTCCAGCTCGAACATGTTCAGGATTGTGGACGCCCAGCTCATCGTGGAAAACGGCTCCATGCACTGCGTGATGACGCTTTCCGGCACGGGCTACGGCAAGCTCTTCATGGGCACGGGCGACGAAGCTGCCGCCGCGAGCGAGGCCGACTTCATCCCCTATGTGGAAAACGCGGAAGGCAAGTACACCTACGACGTGCCCGTTGATGCGCTCGACGAGGACACCGCCTGTGCCGCGTGGAGTATTAGAAAAGAGCAGTGGTACGACCGCACGCTTGTGTTCGAATCCGCCGGCGTCGATCTGCGCGCCGACGCACTGAAGTAACGCCATGCGGTTGATTCTCCCCAAGGGGGAAAACAGGAAGCGCCACAGCATCGCGGCGCGCGCGATCACCTGCGTTCTCGTCGCCCTGCTCGCGCTTCCCTTCGCGGGGTGCAGTGCGAGCCCGAACGCGACCGGTGGCACGGCGGGCTCTCAGGAATACACTGTGAATGTCTCGCTTTCCGGCGGGTCAGGGCGCGCAAGCATCGCCTCACCCACCACAATTGTGAAGGATGGCGACACCTACACCGCGACCATCACCTGGTCGAGTTCGAACTACGACAAGATGACCGTCGACGGCGTGGACTACGCACCCGTAAACGACGGCGGCAACTCCACGTTCGAGATACCCGTCACGCTCGACGAGGACATCGCCGTGTCGGCCGAGACCGTCGCCATGTCAACGCCGCACACCATCGACTACACGATCCACTTCGACTCATCCACCATGAAGGAGAAATCGGGCGACGATGCAAGCGGCGGCTCCCCTGCGGGAACGGCTTCAAGCGCCGCGGCCGACTTCCACAACGCCGATTTGGGCTGTGGCTGGGAGCCGACGGGGGCGCTTCAGCTTGAATACGCCGAGCACTTCACTGTCGACGAGTTCGAAGGCGGTCTGCGGCTTATCTGCGTTTCGAATGGAGAACGTTTCCTCGTGGTGCCGCAAGATGCGAAGGTACCTGATGGGTTGAGCTCCGACATCGCGGTCATAAGGCGCCCCGCCGACAAGGTGTACCTCGTGTCGTCGGCGACGATGTGCCTAGTCGACGCGCTCGATGCGAACGACAATATCATCATGTCGGGCACGAAGGCCGACGACTGCTCGGTCGTGGGCTTCAAAAGCGCACTCGAAAGTGGGGCGATCGCCTACGGCGGCAAGTACAGCGCGCCCGACTACGAGCGAATATCGGCCTCGGGCTGCACGCTCGCCATCGAGAACACCATGATCAACCACACGCCCGATGTGAAGGAAAAGCTGCAGAAGCTCGGGCTCGTCGTGCTCACCGAACAGTCGTCGAGCGAGCCCGAAGCACTCGGGCGCGTTGAGTGGATTAAGCTTTTCGGCGTCCTATTCGACAAGGAAGACGAGGCCGCGCACCTGTTCAACGAGCAGAAGGCCCGCGTCGAGCAAACGTCGGGGCTCGCGTCGTCAGGTAAAACCGTGGCGTATTTCTACATTAACTCGAACGGGGCCGCCGTCACGCGGCGGGCGGGCGACTACGTGGCGCAGATGATCGAGCTTGCAGGCGGCAGCTATGCGCTCGATGACGCGCAGACGGCGTCGACGTCAGGTTCGTCAGTAACGCTCGAAATGGAGCGCTTCTACGCGACGGCGAAGGATGCCGACATCATCGTCTACAACGGCACCATCGACGAATCGGTTGCCACCTTGAACGACTTCGTAGGCAAAAACGCGCTATTGTCGCAGTTCAAAGCCGTGAAGAACGGCAACGTCTGGGTCACAAGCGCCGACATGTACCAGCAGATGACTTCTACAGCCGACATTATCGACGAGCTGCACGGGGCGTTCACCGGCGATGACGCGAACGACTTCCATTATCTGAGGAAGCTCGGCTAGCACCATGAGAAGCCGACTTTCCATGGCATACGACGAATCGGGGCGCGCCGCACGGTGTCGCGTCGTGACGGCGCTGCTCGCTGTTGCCCTCATCGTGCTCGTCGGGGCTAACCTGTGCATCGGGAGCGTGCTCGTGCCCGCAGACCACATCCCCGGCATCCTTTCGGGCGGCGCGGCCAATTCCATGGAAAGCCAGGTCATCTGGGAGATTCGCCTGCCGCGCGTGCTTTCAGCCGTGCTTCTCGGCGGGGCACTTTCGCTTTCCGGGTTCCTGCTGCAGACGTTTTTCAACAACCCCATCGCCGACCCGTTCATCTTGGGCGTCTCCTCGGGCGCAAAGTTCGTCGTCGCGCTTACGATGATCGTACTTCTGGGCGCGAACCAGGCCATGTCCTCGCCGGCCATGGTGGCCGCAGCGTTTCTGGGCTCGCTTATCACCATCGGCTTCGTGCTCCTCATCGCACGGCGCATAAGTTCCATGGCCATGCTCATCGTGGCGGGCGTCATGGTGGGATACATCTGCTCGGCGGCGACGAACTTCCTCATCGCCTTCGCCGACGACCAGTCCATCGTGAACCTGCACAACTGGTCTTTGGGTAGTTTCTCGGGTTCGAGCTGGGACGACATCGCGGTCATCGCGGTCGTGGTGATTACCGTGAGCGCATGCGTATTCGCGATATCGAAGCCCCTTTCCGCCTTCCAACTGGGAGAAGCCTACGCGAAAAGCGTCGGCGTGAACGTCGAACGCTTCCGCGTGGTGCTCGTCCTTCTAGCGAGCATGCTCTCCGCCTGCGTGACCGCGTTCGCTGGTCCGGTGTCGTTCGTAGGCATCGCGGTTCCGCATCTCGTGAAGTCGGCGCTAAAGTCGTCGAAGCCCATCCGCGTGATTCCTGCGTGCTTCTTGGGAGGCGCCATCTTCTGCGCGGGCTGCGATTTGATCGCGCGCACGCTGTTCTCTCCCGTCGAGCTTTCCATCAGCGCCGTCACCGCCATCTTCGGCGCTCCGGTGGTTATCGCGCTCATGTTGAAGAAGCGGGTGAGGTAGATGGGGGAATTCGTGCCGCGGCCCAAAACGCTCGGAGGGGACATTCCATGCTTAGACAGTCCTGAGCTCGCACGAAAGCGCCAGAAGGCACTTTCGGCTCGTGCGGAACTGCGCGCGGAACGCCTCCTCCGAGCGGAGCCGAACCTCGAAACTACGGTCGAAACGCAGGCTGACGGAGCGCCGCTTTTCCACATAAGCGACCTGTCGGCGGGCTACGACAAGAAGGTCGTAGTCGAAGGCGTCGATCTGGAGGTTCGCACGGGCGACGTCGTGGCGCTCATCGGGCCGAACGGCTCGGGCAAGTCGACCATCTTGAAAACCATCACACGCCATCTGGCACCGCTTGCCGGCGCGGTCGAGCTCGACGGGCGGGAGATTTCCCGATGGAAGACGGCGGAGTTTGCAAGGAACCTTGCCGTTATGCTGACAGATCGCCCCCGGACCGAGCTCTTCACCTGCCGCGATATCGTAGAGGCGGGAAGGCATCCCTACACCGGGCGAATGGGCACACTCTCGCCCGACGACAATAGTCGGGTCGACGAGGCCATGAAAACCGCACATGTGGAAGAGCTCGCCGAGCGCGACTTTATGCAGATAAGCGACGGGCAACGCCAGCGCGTCATGCTCGCACGCGCCATCGCGCAGGATCCGCGTGTGCTCGTGCTCGACGAGCCCACGTCGTATCTCGATATCCGCTACCAGATCGACCTGCTGCGAATACTTCGCCACCTTGCGAAATCGCGGAATGTGGCTGTCATCATGTCCATCCACGAACTCGAGCTCGCGCAGAAAAGCGCCGACAAGGTGATTTGCGTGAAGGACGGCCGGGTCTTCCGCGCCGGCGCACCCGAGGACATATTCACGCGCGAGACGATTGGCGAGCTCTACGGCCTTCAACATGGCACCTTCAACGAGCGCTTCGGCAGCGTGGAAATTGGACGCCCGCACGGCGATGCGCACACGTTCGTCATCGCCGGCGCAGGTACGGGGTCGGCTGTGTTTCGCCAGCTCATCCGGCAGGGCAAGGCGTTCTACACGGGCGTTCTGCACGAAGGGGACATCGACTGCGAGCTCGCGCGCGACCTGGCGGCGGAATGCGTGGCCGAGCGCGCCTTCGAGCCGATCGGGGATAGAACCATAGCCCGCGCCAAAGAGCTCCTCGTCCACTGCGCGCGCCTTATCGTGTGTCCCGCCGCCTTCGGCACCATAAACGCCCGCAACGCAGAGCTCGTCGAGTTCGCACGCTCGCACGGTATCGAGGTCATGCGAGCGTGCGAAGGCGCATCGTAGGATTCCCAATTGGAGTGGGAAGGATAAACTGGACTTTCTTTTAAGGATCCTCAGGCTACAGCTCCTACGCCGGCGAGGTCTACAAGGCGCCGGAGAACCTCGTAAACAGGAATTTCCACGCCGACGAGCCCAACCTGCTGTGGCTCACCGACATCACCGAGTTCAGGCTCCCGGGCGGCGAGAAGGTCTACCTGAGCCCGGTCATCGACTGCTTCGGCGGGATGCTCGTCGCCTGATCGATCGGGCTGCACCCCGACAAGCGCCTCGCGAACTCGAGCCTGCGCCTAATCCAAGCGAGATTCCAGACTCGACAGGCCATTGAGAGTCAGGTCGTTGGCGACCTCCGAGACGCGCTCGATAGGAACCGAGTCGTCAGACAGCGCCCATGTGCGATAGATTCCGATAATACCCGACAGCAAAAACGCCAGATAGTAGTCGAACATCTCGTCCTTGAGACCGTGGGGCAGCAGATCGCGCTCGGCAATCTCGTGCTCGAGCGGCGCACGAAGACGAGCCATAAAATCATCGAGCGGAATGTTCTCGATCAGCTGACGATTGAGCACCAGGTTGTTGCACAGCGCCTCGTTAACGGTTTTAAAGAAGGTCGCCGCCGCGCCCAGGGCGCGCTCGTTGGTGTCACCGTCCATGGAAGCAAGCGTTTTCTCGACCGAGTCGACAATCATCTCCACCACATCGACGGCAATGGCATCGAGCAAGCCATCAACCGTACCAAAGTGCACGTAGAAGGTCTTACGATCGACATTTGCCTCACGCGCGATGGCAC
>CABQHZ010000006.1 GCA_902464175.1 uncultured Collinsella sp.
TCGAGGCCTATGAGTATGGCGACAACATGCGTGCGCGCCGCAATATGCTTTCGGCGGCGTATAAAGCGGGTGTTGCCTTTACGCGCTCCTATGTTGGATACGTCCATGCCATCGCGCACAGCCTGGGCGGGCGTTACGGGATTCCCCACGGCTTGGCCAACGCCATCATCTTGCCGCACATGCTTCGTGCCTATGGCGAAGCCGCTGCTCCTAAACTCGCCGATCTCGCCCGCATGGCCGGTATCGCGCCGGCTAACGCGCAGGACAGCCTGGCGGCCGAGGCCTTTATCGATTGGGTCGACCGCATGAACGAGGCCCTGGGAATCCCCAAATATGTCTCGGGTATTCGCCGCTCCGATATTCCGCAAATGGCGACGCATGCCGATGCCGAGGCCAATCCCCTGTACCCCGTTCCGCTATTAATGGACCGCTTGGAGCTCGAGCATATGTATGAAGTCGTTGCAGGTGGTATGTTTGAGGGCGAGAACTAGGAGGGTCCATGAACACCGAGGAAATTGCGTGCATCGTCGGCGATCAGCGCGCCTACTTTAAGACGCACGCCACGTTTGATGTCGATGCTCGACGTCGTGCGCTCGTGAGTTTACGCGATGCAGTGCGGGCCCACGAGGCCGATATTGCCCATGCACTCAAGACCGATTTGGGAAAGTCGCATGACGAGGCGTATATGTGCGAGATCGGCACCTCGCTTTCCGAGATTCGTTATCAGATTGCGCATGTGGCTCGATGGAGTCGCTCGCGCCTGCGTCCGTGTGACCTCGCCAACGCCGTGAGTGTGTGCAAGACGCAGTCCGTGCCCTATGGCGTCACACTCATCATGGCTCCGTGGAACTACCCGTTTTTACTGACGCTCGAGCCACTCGCCGGCGCCCTTGCCGCGGGCAATACCGTGGTCATCAAGCCGAGCGCATATGCGCCGGCTTCGAGCGCGGTGCTCAGACAGATTTGCGAGGAAGCATTTGATCCGCGCCTGGTGACGGTCGTCGAAGGCGGACGTGCCGAGAATGAGGCGCTGCTCGATGAATGCTGGGACAAAATCTTCTTTACCGGTAGTGTTCCGGTCGGCAAACTCGTCATGGAGCGCGCGAGCAAAAACCTTACGCCCGTGACGCTTGAGCTGGGCGGCAAGAGTCCCTGCATCGTGGACGCGACGGCAAACTTGAAGGTCGCGGCACGGCGTATCGCCTTTGGTAAATGGCTTAACGTAGGGCAGACCTGCGTGGCGCCCGACTACCTGCTGGTCGATGCACGCGTGCACGACGAGCTGCTGGACCTTATCAAGGAGGAGGTCCGTCGCATGTTTGGCGAGCACCCTCTCGACAACGAGGACTACGGTCATATCGTCAACGCCAAGCATTTCGCGCGTGTGCGCGGGCTGATCGATCCCGAGAAGGTCGTGCTTGGAGGTACCGCGCGTGAGGCTTCGCTCAAGATCGAGCCGACGATTTTGGACGGCGTGTCCCCCGATGACGCCGTGATGCAGGAGGAGATTTTCGGCCCCATCTTGCCGGTGCTGACGTTTGAGAGCCTAGACGAGGCAGAGACGTTTATTACGGATTGCCCGACGCCGTTGGCCCTGTATATCTTTAGTCAAGACCGCGCAGTTCAGCAGCGCTTTGTGCGCTACGTGCCCTTTGGCGGCGGCTGCGTCAACGACACGATCATGCACCTGGCTACGAGCCACATGGGCTTTGGCGGCATGGGTGCGAGCGGCATGGGACAGTACCATGGACGCGAGAGCTTCGATACGTTTAGCCACAAGAAGAGCATCGTGAACAAGGCAACCTGGCTGGACGTGCCATTCCGCTATGCTCCTTACGCAAGCTGGAAGCACAAATTCGTGCGCATGTTTGTGCATTAGAATCAGATGACATAGGGATAAACAAAGTGGCCGTCCCCGCGTAAGCGAAGACGGCCACTTCTCACGATGAAAACGTGTATCGGAGTTGGCAAGACCCGCTGCCACGGGTGCCATCCGTGTTCCTATCTTATCTACAAGCGTTCCGTCGCGCAAGCGTTGCGGCAAACGATTGAAAGACGCAGACAGGATGAATTTGTGTCCGCACGGGCCCGTAGACTTCTCAACTATGTTGTGGATGCTCGCTAATCGGTAATGGAGGCGCACGTGTTTGATGACGATGACCTGTTCGATCTGACAGACGATCCGTTTGAGTGGGATATGCTACTCGATGACGATGAGTTGGAGCAGGACCGTAAGAAGCGGCAGGGCAAGAAGGCGCGGGATGACGCTTCGAAAAAGCAGGACAAGCGTCGCCGAGGCCTGTTCGGCGGGCTCTTTGGGTGACTGTCTCATCGCCGCGTCTGTATACTAAACAGGTCTTATACGCGTTGCGAAATGAGGACAGAGACGATGATGTGGTTTACCGCCGACCTGCACCTGGGCGATACGAATATCTTGCGCGACATGGATCGACCGTTTGATTCGGTCGAGGAGATGAACCGCAAGGTCATCGATGCCATCAATGAGTGCGTGGCTGTGGACGACCGCCTCTATATCCTGGGAGACTTTACGTATCGATTGCCCATGGCGGAAGCGGTGCGCCTGCGTAGGCGCATCGAATGCCAGAACATAACGCTCATCCGTGGTAACCATGACGGCGACTGGGAAGATCCAGACGCGCCGCACATTTGGGATGAGGTGCGCGATTATCTGGAGGTCGCCCCCGGTTACGCTAAGGGCCATCGCCTGGTAATGAGCCATTACCCCATGCTCAGCTGGAACGGCAAGGCGCGTGGCGCCATCATGTTGCACGGGCATATCCACAGCAGGGGAGACCGCACCAACGCGCGCAACCGCGATCGCGAGCGCCCAGTCCTTCGCTACGACGTTGGCCTCGATGCCAACGAGTACAAGCCCGTAAGCCGTGACCAGATTCTCGGCTTCTTTGGACTGTAGCCCTCAAACCACCACAAAGGGGACAGGCACCTTTATGGTGGTCCTTGCATAGATTGGAGTCGCTATGAAGCAATTGCTCATTCGTGCCGACGATATCGGTTATTCGTATGCCGTTAACCTGGGGATTGCCCGCAGCATCAATGAGGGTCTGGTGCGCTCGGCGGGCTTGATGCCCAATATGCCCGAGGCCGAGCGTGGCTGGTCGCTCGTGGCGGACGCCGGCATTGCGGTGGGCCAGCATACCAACGTGTGCCTGGGCAAGCCGTGTGCCGACCCGGAGCTCATTCCGAGTATGCTCAACGAGAGCGGTGAGTTCCATAGCAGCCGTACCTTCCGCGAGCATTTTAAGCGCGGCGAAGAACTGATCGACTTTGATGAGGCTTGCATCGAGATCCGCGCGCAGCATGACCGCTTTGTAGAGATTGTGGGCCGCGAACCCGATTACTTTGAGGCCCATGCCGTCATGAGCAAAAACCTTAACCGAGCGATCTCGGCGGTTGCTCAGGAACTGGGCCTTAAGGAACAGAAGGCGAGCTTCGACCCCACGGCGGTTGTGCGATGCGGTGCCACCGACCTGCGCATGGTGATGCACTCGATGGAGCCGGGCTACGAACCCAAGGACTCGATTATGCGGACGGTTCGCGAGATGGCGGACGGCGAGACGGTCGTCTTTGTGTGCCATCCGGGCTATCTCGATCGTTTTATCTTGGAGAACAGCTCGCTTACGACCGATCGCACCAAGGAAGTCGATGCGCTGATCGACCCCGAGCTTCGCGCTTGGCTTGAGTCTCAATCCGATCTTCGCCTGATCGACTACCGCGACCTGTAAGGACCCAAGCCATCGCAAAGGGGATAGGCACCCTCGCGGTGGATTTGGCGCCGTTGCCATTATGGCTGCGGCGCCTTTTTTGTCTGCGTGGCGCGGTAGAGTGTAGAAGGTTGAAATTTGCGTCCATCGAGGAGCTGCTATGAACGAGATCAAGTGCCCGCATTGCGGCGAAGTTTTTAAGGTCGATGCGTCCGGTTATGCGGATATCGTCAAGCAGGTGCGCGATGCCGAGTTCTCGCGCGATCTTGATGAGCGTGTAAAGGCCGTCCAGCGTGAGGGGGAGCAGGCGTTGGAGCTTGAGCGCTCTCGTTCGACGGCCGCCCTGCAGGAGGTGGAGTCTCAGCGTAGCGCTCAACTTGCCGAGCAGAAAAACGCCGCGGCTCAGGAGCTGGCACAAGAGGTTGCCAAGCGTGATGCCGAGCTTGCCGAATTGCGTGCCAAGCTCGAGGGCGCTGCCGCAGAGCGCGAGAGCGCAAGCCAGCGCGCGGCGGTTGAGGCCCGTGCCGACGCTCAAAAGGAGAACGCCGAGCTCCAGCGCGAAATCGACAACTTGCGTGCGCAGCTGGGGCGCAAGGATGACGAAGCCAAGCTTGCCGAGTCGGCGGCGCGCAATGCTGCTCAAAACGATGTAGCTGCACGAGATGCCCAGATTGCCGAGCTGCAGGCCAAGCTTGCTGCGGCGGACAAGGCCCAGGAGATGGCGCTTGCCGCTGCCGCGGCCGAGTCGCAGCGTGAGCTCGATGCCGCTCGCAGCGAGGCCGAGCGCGCACTTGCTGACTACCGCGCGACGGTACAGGAGAAGCTTTCCGCCGCAAAGGCTCAGTCCGAGCAAGAGGCCGAGGGGCTGCGCGCCCAGCTGCGCGAGCAGGAACTGATGGCAAAAATGAACCTGACAGAGGCGGTCGCCGCGGCGGAACGAGAGCGCGATGAGGCACGTGCCAAACTGACGAGCGAGCTGGCGGTGCGCGATTCTCGCGAGGAGCAAGCCAAGGCGGCACACGAGCTCGAGCTTGCGCAGGCCAAGCGCGCGAGCGATGACCTGATTCGCTACAAGGATGAAGAGATTGAGCGCCTTAAGGACATGAAGGTTCGCCTGTCCACCAAGATGGTGGGCGAGTCGCTCGAGCAGCACTGCGAGACCGAGTTTAACCGTCTGCGCATGACGGCATTTCCTAACGCGTACTTCGAGAAGGATAACGATGCGTCCGAGGGTACCAAGGGCGACTTTATCTTCCGCGAGTGCGACGCGAGCGGTAACGAGGTCATATCGATTATGTTCGAGATGAAAAACGAGAACGACGAGACCGCGACCAAGCATAAAAACGAGGACTTCTTTAAGAAACTCGATCACGATCGTCGCCAGAAAGGCTGTGAGTACGCGGTGCTCTGCACGCTGCTCGAGCCCGAGAGCGAGCTTTACAACGCGGGAATCGTGGACGTGAGCTATCGCTACGAGAAGATGTATGTGATCCGCCCGCAGTTCTTCATTCCCATCATTACGCTGCTGCGCAATGCTGCCATGGGTTCGCTTCGCTATAAGCAGGAACTGGCGGAGTACAAGCAGCAGAATATCGATGTCACGAACTTCGAAGCCAAGATGGAGAAGTTCAAGAACGATTTCGGCCGCAACTACGAGATCGCGAGTCGCAAGTTCCAAACGGCGATCGATGAAATCGACAAGACGATTAGCCATCTGCAGAAAACCAAGGAGGCGTTGCTGTCCTCCGAGAACAATCTGCGCCTAGCCAACAAGAAGGCCGACGATCTTACCATTCGCAAGCTCACGTGGGGCAACAAGACCATGAAGGCGGCGTTTGACGAGGCGCGCGGGGCTGTGCCAGAGACAAACGATGAGCCAGCCGAGGCGGATTCGTATGAGGTCGAGGATGCCGAGTAGGGGATAGCGTATCGCGCAAAAAGCGGGGCCGCTGGCGATGTTGCCAGCGGCCCCGCTTTGTTTCGTCCCATTGCGCCCGGCTAGTCCTCGAGCAGGTCCTCGATAAAGCCGACACGGTAGTTCTTGAAGATTACCTCGCCGCCGTCTTGCGTGGCGTCCAGATCGACATCGCCCATGATGCCAAAATCGTGGTCGCCATCCTCGTCGGCAAAGATCTGGTGCACGTGCCATACGTGCGCGGTCTTCTCGTCGGACTCGTCGATGGAAAACATCGCGGCGCTGCGGGCATCTCCGTCGGTGAGGATTTCCTCGTGCTGCTCGTGGTAAGCGTCGAGTGCTTTTTGCCAGCGGATCTCGCTCATGCCCCAGTCGTCGTCGAGCTCGCCCAGGTCGCGAACGTGCTCGCGGGCGGCAAGGGTCACGCGGCGGAAGAGCGCGTTGCGCACCAACAGCGTGCAGCCGCGGCGGTCCGCCACGACCTCGTCGATGCCCTGCGGCGGCGCAGCATCGAGGGCTGCCGGGTTGCCGGCGTTCTCCCACTCGTCCACCAGGCTCGAGTCCACCGAGCGCACCACAAAGCCGAGCCACGAGATAATGTCGCGCAGACGCTCGTCGCGCTTCTCGATGGGCACGGTGCGGTCGAGCGAACGGTAGGCCTCTGCCAGGTAACGCAGCAAAATGCCCTCGGAGCGGGCGATGCCGAGCTTTTGAATGTAACCCTTAAAATCGCTCGCGCTTTCCAGCATATCGCGCAGGACGCTTTTGGGAGAGAGCTGGTAGTCGTTTGCCCAGGGCACTTCCTGGCAGTACTTGTCGAAGGCGGCGTCGAGCAAGTCCTCGAGCGGTTTTTCGTAGGTGACATCCTGGATGCGCTCCAGGCGTTCCTCATATTCGACGCCGTCAGCCTTCATTTCGGCCATCGCGCGGTCGCGCGCTGCGCGCTCCTGAGCGCGCAGCACCTGCTTGGGATCCTCGAGCGTTGCCTCGACCATCGAGATCAGGTCCATGGTATAGGTCTCGCTCTCGGGATCGAGCAGCTCCAGCGCGGCAAGCAAAAACGGCGAGAGCGGCTGGTCGAGCGCAAAGTCCTCGGGCAGGTCGACCGTCAGCGCGTAGTCGATGTCCGGCGCGGCGTCAGCCGGAGCGTCGGGTGCGGGCGGCACCTCGGTGCGAACGACGACGCCGGAATCGATGAGCGTGGCGAAGATCTCGTCGGCACGAACCTCGAGCTTAGCCTTTTCCTCGGGGGTCTGCAGGCTCGTCTCGATGAGGTCGTGTACGCGGGCTCGGGCATCGCCACCCTGCTCGACCACGCTAATCACCATGGAGTGCGTGATGCGCAGGCGCGGCTTGAGTGTCTCGGGCTGCGTCTCGATCAGGCGCTCGAACGTCTGCTTGTTCCAGGTGACAAAGCCCTCGGGGGCCTTCTTCTTTTTAATCTTGCGGAGCTTTTTGGGGTCGTCGCCCGCCTTGGCCATAAGCTTGGCATTCTCGATCTCGTGCTCGGGTGCCTCGGCGATGACCATGCCCTCGGTATCGAAGCCCGAGCGGCCGGCACGACCGGCAATCTGATGGAACTCGCGGGCGCGCAGACGACGCATCTTGTAGCCATCGAACTTGGTGAGCGCGGTGAGCACCACGGTGTGGATGGGCACGTTGATACCGACGCCGAGCGTATCGGTGCCGCAGATGACGGGTAGCAGGCCCTGCTGCGCCAAGCGCTCGACCAGCAGTCGGTAGCGCGGCAACATGCCAGCATGGTGCACGCCGACGCCGCATCCGAGCAAGCGCTTGAGGATTTTGCCGAAGGCCGTCGAGAAGCTCGTGCCCTTGGCCGCCTCCTTGATGGCCTCGCGCTGCTCCTTGCTGGCAATGCCAAAATTGGCGAGCGACTGTGCCGTCGCAAGGGCGGCATCCTGGCTAAAGTGCACGATATAGAGTGGGGCCTCGTCGCGGCGTATGGCGAGCTCGACCGTGCCCTCGAGGGAGGTCGTCACATAGTCGTAGCTCAGCGGAACAGGACGTGGGGCATCGATGACCAAGTCGCAAGCAGCGCCGGTGTGCTCCTCGAGTGAGGCGGCGATGGCAGTGACATCGCCGAGCGTGGCGCTCATGAGCATGAATTGCGTGTGAGGCAGGGTGAGCAGCGGCACCTGCCAGGCCCAACCGCGATCGGGGTCGGCAAAGTAGTGGAACTCGTCCATGGCGACGCAGCCAACATCGGCATCTTCGCCCTCGCGTAGTGCGTCGTTGGCGAGGATCTCTGCCGTGCAGCAGATGACGGGCGCCTTGGTGTTGATATGCGTGTCGCCGGTGATCATACCGACGTTATCGCGGCCGAGCACCTGCACAAGGTCGAAAAACTTCTCGCTGACCAGAGCCTTGATGGGGGCCGTGTAATAGCAGCGTTTGCCCTGTGCCATGCCCATAAAGAGCATGCCCAGCGCGACAAGCGACTTGCCTGATCCGGTCGGCGTGCCCAGAATGACGTGATCGCCGGCGGCTAGATCCATGAGGGCCTCTTCCTGGTGGTCCCACAGCTCAATACCGCGATTGCTCGTCCATTCAAAGAAGCGCTCGAAGGCCTGGTCGGGCGTGAGCCACGGTTCGGGCTCGCTGCCGTCCTCGGGCTCCCACCAGGTGGGGGAGAGCGCACCGAGTGAGCCGAATTCGGCTTCGGTTCCCGTGCCGCCCGAGAATGAGCTGGCGGCTCCGGCGCCGGAGACGGTGCTGGCGGCGATATCTGTCGTGGTCTGTGCCATGTGTTTGCTTTCTCTCGCGATTGTCCGCCAACTATTATGGCGTAGCGGCGGCGCGGGGTGCCAGCGCGAAAGAAAATGCAGGAAATGGGCGTTCTGCCCAGCCGTTTAGTGTAGTCGCTAGCCAAGTGAGTAGACTTTTTGCGATATTGCGAGCACATGACTTTTGCGCAAGGGTTCTACCTGCGATTTTATGTTTCGCTATGCGGGCTGTGCCTGGCTATTGCAAAAAAGTCTACTCACTTAGGTTTGAGGGCCGTTCACTGGCGCCAATTTGCGCTTGTTTGCCGACGCCGCGACCATCAGAAGCCCCTAGGACTCTTGCGGCAGGCGCTTCTTGCCTTTAAGGGCGCGGTTTCTAAAGTTCTCGACGGCCTCTTCCATACCCAGAGGTACATAGGTGAGCTCATCGAGGTTTTCGGGCAGGTAGCAGGCAAGGCTTTGTTCCTGCGCGCGGCCCGCCGCGAGCTGTTCATCGCTGGGCTGCGCGCCGGGTGTGGCGCAAATGCCATAGACGACGGTACCCATCTCGCGCGTGCGGCATTCGTATTCGGTCTCGGGATGCTCGGGATGGTCGCGGCGGACGTCGTCGCTTACCCAAAGCGTGTCGTAGCCGGCCGCGGCAATCTGCCCCAGGGCGTAGTCGCGCAGCGGTTTGCTGTCGGTGCGCAGCGTGACGGTGGCGCCGGCTGCAAAGAGCGGGCGGTAGAGCATCAGATGGTCGACATGGACGAGCCGTTTTTTGGCGTACTTGGCCTTGGGCTGCGGCGTGGGAAAGTTGATGGTGATGGCATCGAGCTCGCCTGCGGCAAACAGCTGCGGCAGCGATGCGGCGCCTCGGGGCAGGACAAGTGCGTTGGACAGCTCCTGCTCGCAGATTTTCTGTGCGGCATAGGCGATGCAGATGGGCTCCTGGTCCATGCCGATAAAGAACGTGTTTGGCTCGCGGGCCGCGCGCTCTACAAGGTACGTTCCCTTGCCACAACCAAGATCCAGATGAAGGTGTTCGAAAGGCTTGCTGCCTGCGGGCGCACAGGCCTCGCGCCAATCTCCGGCATAGGCCTCGGGGCTCGTCTCAATCGCATCGGCGTAGCGCTCCAGGCGCTCCTCGAGCACAAAGTTCTTGGGCGTGCGAACGTGGACGGCTCCCATGAGGCTCCTTGGTTATAAGTATGGAACGTATAGCTGCACGCTCCGTCAATGGGTTGAAAAAGGGTGGGCATAGTTTGCCCGAAAGATACGGCGCGGCTCGGCGGCGCGTCGTCGATGCCTACAGACGCTTGAGAATCACATAGCGGTTGAGCTCGCCGCTGCGACCGTCGGCATGGAAGCGCTCAAGCTCGCGCACGGGGACCTCGCCGCTCTTGTAGAACGTACGGACGCCGCGCACCAGGTCGGTGATCTGCTGATCGTCAAAGTGATGGCAATAGCGGTAGGCGTGGCGGTCGTTTTGCCAGCCAATGAGATGGTCGCCGGCTTCAAACTGCGCGGAATCGTAACCCTCAAACGGCGGGGTGAGCTCGGCGCGGGCCTCGGCACGAACGGCCTTGCGCGCCATGCGCTCGTCGTTCATAAACTCCCAAAAGCTGATGGCGATGATGCCGCCTGGGCGCGTCTGGCGCACCAGGGCGTCGAGCACGCGTACGCGGTACTCGCACGACGGCACGTGGTGCATAAAGCCAAAGCAGACCGAGATGTCGGCGAGCGGGGCGTCGAAAAGCGCGTCGGGCGTCTCGGCGGGGTTGAGCTTCATGAGGGCGTCGAGCACATCGAGTTCCTGGAAGTGCAGGTTGGGAATGCGCAGGGCGTGGCCACGTGCATCGATGGCCAGGTCCTGGCATGAGTCGACGCCATAGAACTCAAACGGGCAGCTGGCGTCTGCCGAGGGGTTTGCGCCATCGACGCCCTTGGCGGCAAGTGCGCCGCCGGCGGCAAAGTTCTCGAATCGCATGTTTCCACAGGCAAGATCGAAGACGCGGACGGGATGCTCGATCGTGGCGACGTCGAGCTGCTCGAGCGCTATGTCCATAGTGCGCACCCAGCCGGGCCACGGTGCCTGGCGCGTATCGGAGAAGGAGGCGGAGTGCTCGCGATAGAACGTATTGTTGAGCTGAATGAGCGATGAGGCGAAATCGCGGTTCACGGCGCGGAACTCCCTCCGTTGGCGGTGCGGAATAAACAGTACGACCATACTACCGTTAACGCCGCAACGGGGACAACCGAGCTGCGGGTCATTGCTTTGTTTGGACACATTTCCGCAGCTCATATATGCCCGCAACCGCCGGTTGTCAAAAATCTCACTAGAATAGGTGGCATGCTTTTGGCGGTGGCGGATAGATTTTTAACTGTGCAAGGCGCCTTAAGAACAAAAACGGTCCGGCGGCACGGCTGGCATCACATAGGAGGAACCATGAATGTAGAAACTGCGCAGCGGCTCGCCGACCTTCGTCGCAGCAAGGGTTTTAGCCAAGAAGGGCTGGCGCGAAAGCTGGGGCTGTCGCGCCAGGCGGTCAGTAAATGGGAGCGTGCGGAGAGCTCGCCCGATACCGAGAACCTGATCTCGCTTGCCAAGCTCTATGGCGTGAGTCTGGACGAGCTGCTCAATCCGAGCGACGAGATTGAGGACGATATCGAGTTTGAGAACGAGGACCGCGCCCGCCAGCGCGAGGCCGAGGCGGCGGAGCGTGCTCGCACCCATGAGGCGGCGGCACGTGCTACCGAGGCGGCAACGCAGGCGAGTGATGCCGCCGCCAAGGCGGCGCAAGCGGCAAGCTGGAGCGCGCAGGCAGCTAATGCGGCGACGGCTCAGGTGACGGGTGCCGGTGCGACCAGCGTGACTCCGGTGAAGGGCCCGTTCCAGTCGTTCCCGTATTGGGCCGTGTGCTGGCTGCTGTTCTTTTTGCTGATGTTCCTCTTTGGTGCCGGCCCCTTTGCCGCGCTGATCTTCTTTACGATCCCCATCTATCACTGGGTGGCGCGTGCGCTCGATGGCGATTGGGCGCGCGGGGATATTCAGGTTGGTCCGGCGCCGGAGGCGGCTAAGGCTCAGGATGTTTCCGCTGCGGTTGATGCTGACGCTGCTGCTCCGGTCCCTGCCGATCCGGATAGCAAAGAGGGTGATGAACGATGAGGCTTTCGCATGAATCGAAGGTGCGCCTGATCGTTGGCATCGGAGCCTTCGTGCTTATCATCGGACTCGTCTTTGGCACTTCGCGGACATTGATTCACTACGATGGCCCGTGGGGTCTCGGCGATATCGCATCTGGCTTGTCTGGTGTGGACCATGAGGACGACAAAGACGATCTTTTGAATGGCGGTAATTACTCCGCTCAGCCTCGGCAGCTTTCGAGCGCGACCTTTGATGCCGATTCATTTCAGTCCCTTGATTTGGATGTTACGTCGGGGACGGTTGAGGTCAAGTGCGTCTCCGACGGGCCGGTACGTGTCATCGAGAGTGGCCGCGTCGCAAAAGGAGTAGCTACCTACGATGCTGCCACTCAGAATCTGGCCGAGGTTAAGGGTTCTGCGCTCAAGATTCGCCAGTTCGATTGCGATGACGAGCGCGCTATCGATCGTTCGGTCACCATCGAGCTGCCGCGGGATGTTGCGGATAACCTGGTCGGCATTACGGCGAGGGTGGGGTCGGGAGAACTGACGGTCGCGGACATTGCATGTCACGACTTCGAATTGACGTTGGACTCGGGAGACGTTGAGTTTGCGGGCACCGTAACCGACACCTTGGATGCCGAGGTCGGTTCGGGCGATGTGGCGTTCGAGCTCTACCAGGCCCCCGCGAAGTCGATGGACGTAAGCGTGGGCTCGGGCGATGTGGAGATATCGGTTCCGAACTCTACGGGCTTTAAGGCGAGCCTCACCGTGGGCAGCGGTGACTTTGAGAGCGATTTCCTTCCGCTTGGCTACGATGGTGAGACCATATTGAATGCTGAATTCGACAACGGTGACAAGTCTGCAACGTATCGTTTTAAGGTCGGTTCGGGCGACATGTCGTTCGAATCGGTGTGACATGCGGTTTTCGGAGATCGGTGCATATAGGCATGCTCTTTGATGGAGGCGTCGGGGCCGTGACGGGCTCCGGCGCCTTTGCCTTTACAATGGGGGCATGGAACAGATTATTTTGAACATACTCGAGGCTCTGCGTCGCGGCGAGACCGTGGACGACAAGGCACTCGTCAAGCTGATACATGCCGAGGCGCGCCGTGAGGGCGCCGACAAACGCGATTTGGCCAAGCGCCGCCTGCTGCCGTTTTACCAGCGGGTGAAGCGCGAGGAGCCGGCTCGTTGGGCTGGATGGAATGTCGATGCCGATCTGGAACGCCAACTGCTGCAGGTGCTGCGTATGAAGCCGCGCCGAACGGCCTCGGGCGTGGCGACCATTACCGTCATCACCAAGCCCTGGCCATGCTCGGGCGATTGCCTGTTTTGCCCCAACGATCTGCGCATGCCCAAAAGCTACCTGCACGCCGAGCCGGCGTGCGCCCGTGCGGAGCAAAACTGCTTCGATCCGTATCTGCAGGTGAGCGCCCGTTTGACGGCGCTTTCGCAGATGGGGCATGCGACCGACAAGATCGAGCTCATCGTGCTCGGCGGTACCTGGAGCGACTATTCGCAAGGGTATCAGGCATGGTTTATGTCGGAGCTCTTCCGTGCGCTCAATGATGATGCGGTGGCGGGCGTGGCGGCAAACCCCATGTTGGCGCGTCCGGGCATCAGCCGTGCCGAGGCGGGGCGCCTGCTCGATGACGCTCCCGCCGATGCCCTGCCGCCGGTGGTAACAGAGCGCCGCGAGCGCTATCGGGCTGCCGGCATTGCGACAGACGAGGCCAAGCTCGCTGCCGGCGTTGCCGACGAGCAGGAGCGTGTGGATGTTGCCGTGGGCGGCTATAACCGCGCGGTGCGTCGTCTGTACGGCCCCGGTACGCCGTGGGGCGAGGTCACCGAGTGGCAGACGGCAACGATGGAGGAGCTCGAGCGTCAGCAGCGCATCAACGAGACGGCGAAGCATCGCGTGGTGGGACTCGTTATCGAGACGCGCCCCGATGCCGTAACGCCGCAGGCCCTCACGCTTATCCGCCGTCTGGGCTGCACCAAGATTCAGATGGGTATCCAGAGCCTCGACCAGCATTTGCTCGATATCAACGAGCGTCGCATTTCGGTGGCGCAGATCGAGCGGGCGTTTTCGCTTGCGCGCCTGTTTGGCTTTAAGATCCACGCGCATTTTATGCTCAACTTGCTGGGCGCCACGCCCGAGGGGGACAAGCGCGACTACGAGCGCTTTATGACCGAAGGGGCCTTTATGCCCGACGAGGTCAAGGTCTACCCGTGCGCGCTCATCGAGGGCTCGCGTCTGGTGGGCTGTTACGAGCGTGGCGAGTGGCGCCCCTATACCGAGGAAGAGCTGCTCGACGTGTTGGCCGATGACATCGTGGTGACGCCGCCGTTCTGTCGTATCAGCCGCATGATTCGCGACTTTAGCTCCGACGACATCATGGTGGGCAACAAGAAGCCCAACCTACGTCAGCTCGTCGAGAATCGCCTGGCTGCTCGGGGTGACGGTGCGACGGTGTGTGAGATTCGCCATCGCGAGATCAGCACGGCGGGTGCCGACCTGGACGAGTTGACCCTTGATGAGGAAGTGGCGTACGAGACGCCGGTGACTTACGAGCACTTTTTGCAATGGGTGACGCCGCGGGGCAAGATCGCGGGCTTTTTGCGGTTGTCGCTGCCCGATCGCGCTTTTGTTGCCGCGCATGTGGACGAGCTGCCGACGACGCCGGACGAGGCGATGATTCGCGAGGTGCACGTGTACGGCATGGCGGCGCGCGTGGGCGATCAGGGTCAGGCGGCGCAGCACCATGGATTGGGACGTTTGCTCGTGGAGCGTGCGTGCCAGATAGCTCGGGATGCCGGTTATACGCACATCAACGTGATCAGCGCGATTGGTACGCGCGAGTACTATCGCCATCTTGGGTTTTATGACCATGGACTCTATCTGCAGAAGGAGCTCTAGATGAACAAGCCAAGTGTTTCTGCCGGCGTCGTTGCCGGCGTTGCCCTGGGAGCCGCGGCGCTTGGTGCGGCCGCCGTCGCTGTTCGCGCTGCCTGTTTGCAGGTCGTACGTACCCGCAACGGGCTGGCGCGGGTGAAGCGCATGCACAATGAGGGCGGTGACGAGGTCCGTGTGCTCGTGCAGGGCGGCGTCTACCAAAGCGCGAGCTATGTTGGCGATCGTTGGGCGGAGCCGGCCTTTGCGTACTATCGTGCATTTGACGATGTGTTTGAGGCCGAGGATGCAATGCGCGACGCTTATGGTCACGGCATCGACCGCATGCTTATGCTCGGCGGCGGTGGGTTTTCCTATCCCAAGTTTGCACTGTTGTCGCATGAGGGCTTGCGTATGGACGTCATCGAGTATGACGGAGAGATAACGCGCTTGGCGCGCCGTTGGTTCTATCTGGATGAACTGGAGCACACGGTGGGCGATCGCCTGCGGGTGATTACCGCCGAGGCTCGCTCGTATCTGGGTGTGACGAGCGTGGGCCATCGTCGCTACGACGTCGTTGTGAGCGACTGCTTTGGCGGTGCCGAGCCTGTGCGCGAGCTGGCGACCGTTGAGGCGCTGCGCCTGGTGCGGGGCAGCCTGAATGCCGGCGGCATCTACGTTGCCAATATCGTGAGCGCAAACGAGGGGAGCGATGTGACGTTCCTGCGCGATTGCGTTGCCACGGCACTTGAGGTGTTCAACCGCGCTTGGGTGGCGCCTTGTGGCGATACGGAGTTCGGCGGCGAGGAGAACTACCTGCTCATCGCCAGCGACGGCGACTACGCCTTTGCCGAAGCCGTGCCCTTCGACACCGACTTCCTCGGCACCGTCCTTCACGACAAGTAAGTCTCCCCGTCCCAAAAAAGACTGGTCTTAGGCGTGGTCGCGCCAGCCGAGAACGCGCTGCTTCATACCCTCGATGTCGAGCACGCCTTCGGCAAAGCCCTTGCGCACGAGCTCTTCGGGAACAAACTCGTCGTAGCGGTCAAAGTAAGGCACCTCGCCAGGATAGACGAGCTCGATGGGATCGAAGTCCTTTTCGGCCTCGGCGGCGAGCACCTCAAAGAACGTCTCCTCGTCGGCCTTCATCTTAAACTGCATAAAGTACGGGCGTGACGGGTCGAGTCCGCGAAGGCCCAGCTCAGCGGCGCATTTGATTTTAAGCATGCGCTCGAGTGCTAGGAAGGCGTAGCTGCCCAACCAGGGGAAGAGCACCCAGGTGTCGCCACCCAGATTGATGAGCGGCTTAGTTCCCGCGCCCGAAATCTCGGCGGTATGACGAGCCTGCGCCAAGCGAGCCCGTGCGTTACCCATAAGGTACGGATATGCTGCGTGCTCAGTGAGCGCTTGGCGCATGCGCTCGAGCACATGCGTGTTAATGTCGCCGGGGCAGTCGCCAAAGTAGGCCGGCACCCGGCCCTTGACCTGCGTGGCAAAGACAGTGTGGCGCTTCCAGTCCACTTCCTCGACAATCCAGCAGTGTCCGGCGATGGCGATGCGCTCACCGGGCGGGGGCGGATTAACGATCGTGCCCAGCTCGGCCGATTCGCTCCGGACGGTAAACTCCTCGTTTTCCTGGAACACGGCGTAGAACTTAAAGTTGTTGATGATGCGCTCGCCCGCGAGACCCACGATGAGCCCGCCACCTTCGGTGACCTGGATATGGTCGATCTTAATGAGGTGACGTAGCAGCACACGGTAATCGTCTGCCGAGATACGGTGGAAATAGCTGAGCGTGAGCACGCGCTGGGCAAGTTCGGCCGGCGTGAGCTCGCCGGTGCTGGCGAGGGTCGACATAGTCTGGTGATAGAGCAGGCTGTAGGGGAGACGATCGAGCTCGGGTGGCTCGACCCACTTTTCCTCGCGATAGAGTTGTACGAGCGCGATACCCTGCAGGAGCTTCCAGGGAATGGTTTCGGGCATCATCGTGCGCGGCTCGGGCTCTTCCTCGCGCATGACAAACCACATCTCGGGCGGAAGATCGCGACGGCCTGTGCGCCCCATGCGCTGCAAAAAGGAGCTGACGGTAAACGGCGCGTCAATCTGGAAGGCGCGCTCCAGGCGGCCGATATCGATACCGAGCTCCAGCGTAGAGGTGGTGACGGTCGTCTGTGCCTGTTCCTCGTCGCGCATGAGCTCTTCTGCCGTCTCGCGCAGCGATGCCGAAAGATTGCCGTGGTGGATGAGAAAGCGGTCGGGCTCGTGCCGGCTCTCGCAGTAGCTACGCAGCATGGAGCATACGGCCTCTGCCTCCTCGCGCGAGTTGGCAAAGACCAGGCACTTGCGGCCGCGGGTATGTTCAAAGATGTAGCCCATGCCGGGGTCGGCGTTGTCGGGTGCGGTGTCGGTGGGGTTGAGCAGCGCCTGTTCGGTTGCCTGCGGGATGTCGACTTCGCCCTCGGGGGCCGAGGAAGTGCGACGGTCCTTGTGGGCAGCCTTGCCCCGTGCCTGCTCGCGACGTTGGCGCCGTTCCTCCTGTGTGAGTTGCCCGCTATGACGCATGTCTTGGGTGCTGACGGGCAGTGCCGCGGGTGGTGCCGCCTCAATGCGCTCGCAAGCGAGCACCTCAGCTTCCTGCGGACCTGTGCTTGTGAATCCCCGCTGCTGCGCCTGGGGACCCGAGTTGTAGAAGTGCTCCATGGAGATACGCCACACGCGGCGCGGCTCCTCAAAGCGGGGGATGACGCAGTCGCGTCCCGTCCCCTGCGACAGGAAGGCACCCGTGCGTTCCGGGTCCCCGATGGTGGCCGAAAGGCCAATGCGGCGGGGCTGAACGCCCGCCATGCGCGAGAGGCGTTCGATAAGGCAGAGTGTCTGCCCGCCGCGGTCACCACGCATGAGCGAGTGGACCTCGTCGATGACCACATAGCGCAGGTCGCAGAACATACGCGGGATTGCCATGTGCTTGTGGATCAGGAGTGCCTCGAGTGATTCGGGCGTAATCTGTAGGATACCGCTCGGCTTTTTGATGAGCTTTGCTTTGTGCGACTGCGAGACATCTCCGTGCCAGTGCCAGACGGGGATGCCGGCCTCTTCGCACAGATCGTTGAGGCGAACGAACTGGTCGTTGATGAGTGCTTTGAGGGGGCCAATGTAGAGGGCGCCCACGCTCGCGGGCGGGTTCTCCCAAAACTCGGTCAGGATGGGAAAGAAGGCTGCCTCAGTTTTGCCAGATGCCGTGGACGCCGTCAGGAGCACATTGTCCTGTGTGTTGAAGATGGCATCTGCCGCCGCAACCTGGATAGAGCGCAAGCTCTCCCAATCGTGGGAGTAGATGAAGTCTTGGATAAACGGGGCGTAGCGGTCAAAGGCGTTCACGGGGCCTCCTTTCAACAACGAATCTCTCAACGCGGCTGGCAACGGCTTGCTGCATTACTGCTTCAACGTTTGCCCAGATAAAACCTGCCAAAATAAACCTGTCCCTTTTTGGTAGGTTAGATGGTGAACTCGGCGAAGTTACGCTCACCGCTTGCGGTGCCGGTGTCGCCTGTTGCTGCTGCCGGCGCCAGCGCGTCGCCGCCGACGCTTTGCAGCAGCTCGGCTACGTTGGCGTCGGGGTTCTGGCACAGGATATCGAGCAGCTCGATAAAGTCGCGAATAACCTCACGCGGTGTTAGGTGCGTGTCGGCTCCCACACGACCGAACTCGATCTTGAGGAAGTCCACCAAGTCGTTTTCGGCGAGCGTGGGCGTCCAGCCAAAGTAGCCGGCATGGATCTGCATGAGTTTTTCGATGAGCACCAGCAACTCCTCGTAGGTGAGCGGCTGCAGGCGGATGATGGGCGCGAGCATGTCCTTAAGGTCCTCGCGCGCAAAGCGGCCCTGAGCGAGTCGGCTGCGCAGGGCCTCGTAGGAGAACACGCCGCGGCGGCGGTCTTCGATGGAGGTTGGCGTGCCGCCCATGATCATGCCCAGGTACTGCGCCTTGCCCTGAAGTGTGTCGTTGTACATGGTCAGGATCTTCTCGTAGTTGTATTGGCGCGTGATGGCGTTGGGAATCTTATACAGATTCACGAGTTCGTCGATGAGCACCAGCATACCCTTGTAGCCGCTGCAGACCAAAAAGCGCGCAATGAGCTTAACGTAGTCGTACCAGTCGTCATCGCTGATGATGGTCGAGGAGCCCAGCTCGGCGCGTGCCTCGCTCTTGGTGCGGTATTCGCCGCGAATCCATTTGGTCACGCGGCTCATGGCCTCTTCGTCGCCCCCGGATGCGGCCATGCGATAGCGGCGGAGCATGCGGGTGAAGTCGAAGCCGTGGACCATCTCCTCGAGCGGGGCCAGTTGGGCATTGACGACCGACTCGTCGACGTCGGCACACGAGGCGACCCAGCGATCCAGAATAAGGTTGAGCGCACCGCCCTCGGGGCGCGTCTTGGTCGATATATTGCGGATGAGCTCGCGGTAGGTGGCAAGGCCCTGTCCCTGACCGCCCTGCAGGCGGCGCTCGGGCGACAGGTCGGCATCAGCGACGACGAATCCCTCGCCCATGGCGTGCGTGCGGATAGTCTGGAGCAAAAAGCTCTTGCCGGCGCCGTAACGACCGACCAGAAAGCGGAAGCTCGCGCCACCGTCGGCGATGAGACTCAGATCGGTGAGCAGGGCGCGGATCTCGACCTCGCGCCCTACGGTGATGTAAGGAAGGCCGATGCGCGGGACCACGCCGCCCTTGAGCGAGTTGAGAATGACGGCAGCGACGCGCTTGGGCACGCGAGGTGCTGCGGATGCGGTATCACTCATGGTCTAGGTATCCTCTCACGTCTGCTTCGTAGTCCTCGATAATCTGCGGCCCTGCCGCGCTAAATTCAATTACGGTGTCGCCCACCAGGTCAAAGAGCGCCTCGTTGATGGTATCGACGAGCATGTCCTCGCTCTGCTCCGATTGCACTACCGCCGATTCCGCCTGTACTGCGTTGTGCTCGAGCAGCGCGCGGAGATAGGCGTCTGCGGCGGGCGCGAGTTCGTTCGTGGCGTCAGCGGGCGCAGCAGCTGCGAACGCGGGCGTCGGCGCGAGAAGCGGTGCCACGACACCAAACTGTTCGGTGGATATGGTCGGCTCGTCGGACTCGTCCTGCCCTGCAGCCGCCGCGACCGCCTCGACCGTCGCGTCGGCTACGGGCTCGGCTTCCGGTTGCCCTGAGTCCGCTGCCTCGGCTTCTGCGGACGCGCCGTCCTCGCGTTCCTCGTCGATCAGAAGCGCTTCGCGCGTTTGTGCGGCAGCGCTCCGAATGTGCCCCAGCTGGCTCAAATCGATATCGATCTTGACGGGCTGGTGTGCGGCGTCCCACGAAAGCCATGCCACAATCTCGTCATCGATAATCTTGGCCAGATATTTGGGGACCTTTTCTTCCTTAAGGGGATGGGCGGGGTCCAGCGCCAGGCGCAGGCGTTGGTCGCAGGCGCGCATCATTTCACCGAGCTTGCTGCTCTTTTGCCTACTACCGTGGATACGCATGCATTCCCAAAAGCCGTTTTGGCAACGGTAGATATGGATAGGATCCAGGCGGTATTCGCAGTCCTCGTGGCGCTCGGGCGCAAAGAATACGGCCGAGGCAAACATGGTGTAGGACATGGCCGTCTCCTCCCCAAATAAACTCGCCACGATGCCGGTCTTTCGGTGCGTGTCATAGTAGCGCGCCATGCGGACATACACGGCGCAGGCCACGTGGCGCAGATCGCGGTGGTGGCTGCGGTCGAGCCGCGAGCTACTTAGGTTGTACGTGGAGAGGGCGTTGATGGCGGCCATGAGTCGCTCCTCGCGCACCTCATCGGGCGGAAGGGGGAGCGTGGGCTCGGAGGTTTTGCGACGCTTGGGGGTCTGGCCGGACGGTGCCGGTGCCGATACAAGGTCTCGTGCCGCGCGCCGCAGTTCGATAAGGGCGTTATCGAACATGACGGTTTTAGAGTCGCGAAGCAGCTTGGGGTCGAGCCCGTGGAACACGGCGTAATCTTGCAGCCACACGCGCGCAAACCGGTCGATGCCGGGCTCGAAGGCGCGATAGACATCCCAAAAAGCCTTGATCTTGTTAAAACCATCGAGTGGATTATCTACGCCAATGCCGCAGATCAGCTCATAGAGATACAGAAAGGCAAAGGACGTAGACGTTTCCTCGACGGTTCCGCGGCGCACTTGGGCACGCCAGGTAAAGTAGCCGCGCAGTTGCCGGTCGCTCATGGCGTTGTAGGTGGGAAAGTACGACTTAAAGGTGCCGTTGTAGGGACAGTCGTCCTCAAAGTCGGCCATCAGCAGGCCCTGGCGGTAAAAAAGCTCGGCTTCCGAAAGCCAGCGGCCCGCACCGCCCTTGGGGTCATCCTGCCAGCGCGATATCTCGCGCATTTTACGGTACTGGTCGGGGAGGAAATTCTGCATCTGTCGGCCGGTTTTGAGAATCGGCTCGTCTGCGTAGATTTCGTTTGAGAAGCGGGCGGACTGATGGGTCCGGGCCTCGGCCATAATGCGCTCGATGAGCATCTTGATGTCCTGGTCGGCCACCGCTCCTCCTCTCGAACGCAGCTACGGTGACCTCATATCATAGCACAGCATCAAACAGATGTTCGAGATACCGCTGCGTTGATAGATTTAGAACAGGAGGGCGTAGATGACGGCGATGACGACGGAGGGAAGCATATTGGCCGTGCGGAAGGTCTGAGGACGGATGAGGTTGACGCCGACGCAGAAGATGAGCATGGAGCCTACGAGCGAAAGGCTGTCGAGGGCTGCCGTGGTCATGATGGGGGAGAGCGCGCCGGCAAACAACGTGATCGTCCCCTGGAACACGGCGACGGGCAGGGCGGAGAAGATGCAGCCGCGGCCAAGCGAGGCCGTCATGGTGCAGACGATGATGCAGTCCAGTGCGCCCTTGAGGGCAAGCGTTGACCAGTCGCCGAGCAGGCCGTCCTGGATCGATCCCACAATGGCCATGGCGCCGATGCACACGGTGAGTGAAGTCGAGACAAAAGCATTGGTGAACTCGTTATCGCCCTCACTGCCAGTCTTGCGCTTGAGCCATTCGCCAAGGTTCTCGATGGCGGCCTCCAAGTTGATGGCCTCGCCGATGAGCGAACCGAGCGCAAATGAGACGATGAGCATGGTGGTACCGGTGGTCGCTAGCGCCTTCCCATCGATGATGAGCATCTTTTGCATGGTGCCGCCCAGGCCGATAAACAGGACGCACAGCCCCGATGCTTTCATGAGCGTGTCTTGGATGCGCGGTGTAATGAAGCGGCCGCCCGCTAATCCCAAAAGACCGCCCGCAACTAAAAGCGCAACGTTGATGATTGTTCCCAAGCCCGGCATGAGCCCTCCTGTATTGATGCCAACGTGGCAATCGTAGCAGAACGAAATGCGAGGCACATCGCGACTCATCTAATACGTTATATAAGTGGTATTAGGAATGATGCGCAGCATTTAAGCCTCAGGTGGTTGTCGGGACATAGGGATAGTAGTCAAAGCGCAGTGTCATAAGCCGCTGTGGGGATTCAATAGCCGCGGCGATGATATTGGCATCGCGGGCACGATCAAACCCATCGAGTTCGATCTGATACGAGACGTCTTGCATAATGTCCAGACGTCGCCAGGCTAGAAGTGTGTCGCCATCGAATTCCAAGGTCTTGCTTCCGTCTGGGGCAACGGCGTATAGACGCAGTTTAGCGGTGGTTGCAGGGTCGACAACCGTGACCTTTTTAATTTCGTTTCGAGTATTCTTGGCGCCCAACAAGGTGAGCAGTGTTGGGGCCACGACCTCGCCCGATGGCAAAAAGACGACTTCGATGGATTCGGGAAACGCGATGATGGCCGACTTGCGGACGGGCTGATTGGCGGCGGCAACTTCGATGTTTGCAGCATCGATGACCTCTGTGTGGTCGAGGGCGGCAAGCACGCAGCAGTTACCTTCATCGATCTCCTGAGGATCAGCAAGCCCCAGACTGTCCGCGAGCTCGGGATCGTTTGGATCCGCAGCGGGCTCATTCGGTGTTTCGAAAGAAGCTGGGGCGCTGTTTGTCGGCGACGGCGTGTCGCCCGCACCTGCTTCTTTGTCCGTGCTCTCTTCTTGTATGGTTGCGTTGATGGGTTCGTCGTTTGAGGGGAGCGTCTTGGCGTCAAGCGCGGAGGGGAGAATTCCGATGGCTCCGGATCCGTTCCACTCCATTTCGAGAAGCGCCGGGTCGGCAAGAATGCGTTGCCTGCTTTGCGCGTGGGCATCGATTTCAATAGGGCCTGCCTCTGTCCCTCGTGTAAGGCTGAGTGATCCGGCTGACTTCTCGAAATGAGCGTCTGTGTCTTTGGTGCTGACGGCGTAGAACAGCAGGGATGCTTCTCCCACCGCGATGGCATCGGTGTCGGCTTTGGTCAGCCGCAACGATGCTGTGAATGAGAGGGTGGGCTGCGTGTCGTCTGCATTCGCGGCGGCGCAGCCCAGACATATACCGCCTCCTTTCTCAAAAAACGCACCGTCGAAGGCGACCTTCGCTCCGTTCGCCGAGTCATCGACCGAAGCGATGTCGATGCGCAGCTCTAAATTGCATGGATCGCCATCTGCATCGAGCGCAACCGAGCGCCATGTGCAGACAGCGCACCCCGCCTGGGAGCCGTTTGCCTTGTTCGAACGATTGATATCCACGACTATCGAGCCATCCGTATTACGACGAAGGCATCCCGAGGTTGAGATTGCTGCCTGTGCGATCGAGAAACGCTTGCACACAATGGCGCTCGACGGATTTGGTGCGGAGCTTAGGGCTGATGGTAAGGAGCCTGCCATGACGGGAGTCGCCCAAGCGGCGACAGGCGTTCCGGTTGCGAGCGCGCCGCAGAGTGCGACGACGGGCAAAAGGTTCTTCGATGCCATGGGGTCTCCTTAGCTAATTTAGTGCGGCCTGTCCGTGTTTCGTTTCTGGCTGCGTTTGATGTGCAGACCGAGGCCGGCGGTTCCCGCGCCTGCTGCCGTGGCGCCTGCTGCCAAGAGCCATCGTCTGTCGTCTGTCTGTGCCAACGGTTCCTCGCGGTTGCCGCGGTCGAGCTCCGAGAGGTCGACCGTCACTTGCGTGGCGGCCTGCGCCTGTTCTTGCTGGGCAAAGGCCATGGCTGGCCCAAACGCTAGGATACTGACGGCGGCGGCCAGGGCGACGGCCTTATGCCGTGTGCGCACCGGGCTCGACCGTCCAGGTGATCGTTGCAACCTGATCGCCTTCGCCGGTTACGTGGAAGATGTCGCGCGTGACGCGGGCGACGTTTCCGCTTGTCTTGAGCTTAATTTTGTCCGTGCCGCCGGCAATGCCCTGGTAGCCCATGTCGAAGGCTGCATTCTTGGAAAGATCGAGGCCCGTCCCCTGCATTGCGGCGCTGGCGTTCTGGAGTGCGCCGTCGGGGCCGACCTTAAAGTCGATGGAGTTCTGCGCGGTTCCGGCCTTGGCGTCGGCGGCAATGGTCCAGGTGTTCATGGCGTCGATCTTCATGTTGGTGACATGGATGCCGTAGGCCGAATGATTGTCGATGGTGGTCGCGTCTTCTGAGGGGCCCTGAAGCGTGCCGTCGGCCTTGGCGACGAAGGGAATAACCGTCGGAACTTTGAACTCAACGTTGTCGATCTCGGTCCTGACCATTACTTTCGTGGTTCCAGCGCGCCCGGCTGCCAGAGCTGGCGTCGGGGCGGCGCCCATTGCGAGCGCGAGCGCGAGCCCTGCGCCCACGACGAGCGCTCTGGCTCCGTTCATGTTCCTGGTGATGTCCATGGTCGTTCCTTTCTATTCGCCGCGGGCCGTCCCCGCGATGATTGGACGAATGCTGATGAATTGCGCACGGTGCCGCGTCGGCCGAAAAAGCTAGTTCTCGGCTTGCTCAACCCGTACCTTGACACGCGTCGGATTGCCGTGGCTGTCGAGGGTCTTGGCATCGAGTGCCTGGATCTCGATGTATGCCTCGCCTTCTTTGATGTCGCCGGCGGGGCACATCTCGATTGCCTTGCCGGTCTCGACCACACCGGATTCGTACATGGTCTCGTCGTTTTGGATGACGCGGAATCGCTGGGGAAATTTATTGTCTTGGACGTTTTGCACGTTGACGCGCAACTTGCCGCCTTCCTGCAACTGGGCGACCGGCGCGACCGAGATCGTCATCATGTTGTCGCGGACGATGGCGTCGAGCTCATCTTGGATCTCTTGGCGCGATTTGCCCTCGGCCGTCGTAACTGAAGCGCCCGCCTCGGGTACGGGTTGAGACTGCCAAGCGTATAGTCCTACGGCGACAAGGGCGCAGACGATGGCCAAGCAGGCAACGATGAACTTTTTGCGACGACCCAGTCCTGCAAGGCGGGGCGGCTTCTTCGCACT
This sequence comes from uncultured Collinsella sp., assembly GCA_902464175.1. GTDB lineage: Bacteria > Actinomycetota > Coriobacteriia > Coriobacteriales > Coriobacteriaceae > Collinsella. Next base: position 24,807 of record CABQHZ010000006.1, read on the forward strand.
CATGCGGCGTCCTTGGTGGTGTAGACACGTGCGAACGTGGACGGGTCCGCTCCAAAGAGCATGTGAAGCATCAGGCGGCGCGAGTAGATGAGCTCGTCAAAGTCGTGAGGGAGCTCGATGTCGTGGATACGCGCGATGTGGTGGGCGAGCGCCGAGAACGACTCGGGGTCGCAGATAACATCGGTGGTGACGTGATAGACCGCCGTATCGGGGAACGCCTCTTCGTCGAAAGGTAGGAGATAGGGATCGTCGTCGACCTCGATGGCGACGCCGTACTGGGGCCAGTAATATGCCATGGGAACCTCCCTGCTTCTGGGGCCAAAACTTCTATCGGTTTTGACTGTCGACGCCGACCGTATCAGCCGCTACTTGACCAATTTCTGACCAAATGCTTGACGGATTGACATCTCCGCAGGTAAAAGGTGGCAAAAATTACTTCAACTTTTTTCGAGCGACAATCGAGCGGTCGGCGACGGCGGGGCGATATGTGTCAAAAGCATCGTCTGCCGAGGAAACCTTGCCGCTCGCCGAATTGCACGAACGTAAAAATCGCCAATTATGGAGACGGTCTCGAACACGTCGACGAAACGATGCGGTAACATCTCCCTGCAAACACTGTAGTTAGCTAAAGGGGGAGTTCGCGTGTCTGCAACCATCAAACCCTTCACCGATGAGTTCGAAGAGTATGGCCGCGATGAATCTCGCGCATCGGGCGAAGCATCGAGCATCTCGTTTCCGACAACGGAAGACGAGGTCCGTGCCGTTTTGGAAACGCTCCATGCCGAGCGTGTCCCGGTAACGGTTCAGGGCGCCCGAACCGGCCTTGCCGCCGGTGCCGTGCCCCACGGTGGGCATATCCTCAATACTTCCCGTATGAATCGCTACTTGGGCCTTCGCTGCGATGAACAAGGCCAATTTCTGCTGCGCGTGGAGCCGGGCGTTGTGCTCTCGGAGCTGCGTAAGCAGCTGAGCAAGAAGGTACTGCCGACCGCTGGTTGGGACCAGGCATCGCTTGAGGCCTACGAGGAGTTCCAAGAGTCCCCCGAGCAGTTCTTTCCCACCGATCCCACTGAGGCATCTGCCTGTCTGGGCGGCATGGCGGCATGCAACGCCTCCGGCGCCCGCAGCTACGCTTACGGTCCCATGCGCCCGCATATCACGGGACTCCACGTCGCGCTGGCTGATGGCGATTTGCTTGAGCTTCAGCGCGGCAAGGCTTTTGCCCAGGGCCGCCGCCTGTCGCTCGTGACGGCAGAGGGTCATACACTCGAGCTTGATCTTCCTGACTACACCATGCCCAAGACCAAAAATGCCTCTGGTTATTTTGTTGCGGACGATATGGACGCCATCGATCTTTTTATCGGTGCATGCGGCACGCTCGGCGTCATTACCGAGCTCGAGATCGCCCTGCAGGCGGCACCTTCGGTCGTATGGGGTGTGAGTTGCTTTTTCGATAGCGAGGACAAGGCGGTGTCCTTTACCGATTCCGTGCGCCCCGTGCTGTCCCATGCCGCCGCTATTGAGTATTTCGATGCTGGCGCCCTGGATATCCTGCGTCGCCAGCGCGAGCAGTCGACAGCGTTTGCCTCGCTGCCGGCGCTCGACGACGAGGCAAAGGTCTGTGTCTACGTGGAGCTCGACTGCGACGACGAGGCGCAGGCGACCGAGGAGCTGTACCACCTGGGATGGGTGCTGGAGCTTGCGGGCGGCAGCGACGACGCGACATGGGTCGCCCGCACCGAAGTAGATCGCGAGTGCCAGCGGTTCTTCCGCCACGCGGTCCCCGAGAGTGTCAACATGCTCATTGACGAGCGTCGCCGCACCGACCCCACCATTACCAAGCTGGGGTCGGATATGTCGGTGCCCAATGCACGCCTTGCCGATGTCGTGGCTCTCTATCGCCGCACGCTGGCCGAAAGCGGGCTTGAGTCAGCTGCCTGGGGACACATCGGGAACAACCACCTGCATGTGAACATCCTGCCGCGCGATGCGCAAGACTACCGTCGTGGTGGAGAACTCTTTGCCCAGTGGGCTTCCGAGGTCACGGCCATGGGTGGTGCCGTTTCTGCCGAGCACGGCGTCGGCAAGATCAAGGCGGGCTTCTTGGAGACGATGTACGGCCACGAGGCCATGGTCGAGTCGGCGCGTCTCAAACTCCAGCTCGATCCTGCCGGCCAGCTGGGTCGTGGCAGCCTGTTTGCGGAGAAGCTCTTGGATGAACTCGTCCAGAAAGGGGGCGCGTGAAGATGAGTGATTTCCATATGGTGGTGTGCGTCAAGGCGGTGCCCGGAAGCACCGAGGTCAAGATGGACCCCAAGACCAATACTATCGTGCGTGATGGCAAGCAGGCGGTCATTAATCCCTTCGATGCAAGTGCCCTCGAATGTGCGCTGGCGCTGAAGGACGACTTTATCGGCTTTGGCATGGACGTGCGTGTGACGGTGGTGTCGATGGGCATTCCCGCGACCGAATCGCTGCTGCGCGACTGCATCGCCCGCGGTGCCGACGACGCGCTGCTACTGACCGACCGAGCCTTTGCGGGTGCCGATACCCTAGCCACCACCTATGCCCTCAAATGCGGCATCGAGGGCCTCGATGAGGACTTTGACCTGCTCATCTGCGGCAAGATGGCAGTGGACGGCGATACGGCCCAGATCGGCCCCGAGCTGGCCGGTGCCTTTGGGATCCCCTGCGTGACCGACGTGAGCTGTGTGCAGAGCGCGGGATTTACGACGTGTGGCTCGCTGGCGCTCGTCCATGGCTGCGATGCCGGCGAGGAGACGGTGTACCTGGAGATGCCGTGTGCGATGACGACCGCCAAGGAGATTGGCACGCTGCGCATGCCGAGTATTGCCGGCATTCGCGCGGCCGAGGATGCAGACGTGCGCGTGGCCAGCGCTGCCGACGTAAACGCCGACCCCTCGCGTTGCGGCCTTGCCGGATCGCCGACGCAGGTTGTGCGCTCGTTTGTGCCCGACCGTGACCAAACGTGCGAGGCCGTTGAGGGCACGGCGTCCGAGCAGGCGGCAAAACTCGCCAAGATTATCGAGGAGATGGCATAGATGAGCGGACTGATTATCGATAGCGAAGCCTGCATCGGCTGCGGTTGCTGCGTTCGCGCCTGCGCCTCGGGCGGCATTGTGGTGGAGGGCGAGCGCCCCAATCGCTGTGCCCACGTAACCGACGGCTGCATTCTGTGCGGCGGGTGCGTCGACGCCTGCCCCGTTAACGCTATCTCAATCGAGCGCGACGAGGCGGCTGGCGTAGCAGACCTCGATGCATATCGAGACATTTGGGTATTCGTGCAGACTGACGAGCACGATACGGTGGCTCCCGTGGCCTATGAGCTTATGGGCAAGGGCCGCGAGCTTGCCGATGCCCGCGACTGCCGCTTGGTGGCGCTGGTCGGCATGAGCCCCGAGGGCTCGCTCGGGGACCTCGAACACCTGGTTTGTGCCGGCGCGGACGAGGTCCTAGTGTGTCGCGACGAGCGCCTGCGCCAAAACGATGCGGAGGTCTACGCCCGCCTGATCTGCGATTTGGTGGCCGAGCGCAAGTCCGAGGCTATTCTGTACGGTGCGACCGCCTTTGGCCGCGAACTGGCGCCTGGCGTTGCCGTGCGCTTGCAGACGGGCCTTACGGCCGACTGCACCGTGCTTTCGATGGATACGGAGACGGGGTTGCTGCAGCAGACGCGCCCGGCGTTTGGCGGCAACCTGATGGCCACCATCGTTTGTCCCAACCACCGCCCTCAGATGGCAACGGTGCGCCCCGGCATCTTTAAGGCGCCCGACTTCGACTACGGTCGTTCCGGCGCGATCGCCCAGGTAGCGCTTGCAGAAGATGTTAAAGCCCGCGTCGAGATCTCGATTCCCGCTGAGGAGTGGGGGCAGCAGGCCTCGATTGCCGATGCCGAGCGCCTGGTCGTGGTGGGCCGCGGCATTGGCTCCAAGAAAAACTTGCCGCTGATGCGAAGGCTCGCCGAGGCTCTGGGCGCCGAGCTTGGCTGTACGCGCCCTGTCGTGGAGGCCGGCTGGTTGGAGTACCGCCATCAGATTGGCCAGACGGGCGTATCCGTTTCGCCCAAGCTTCTCGTGAGTATCGGTGTCTCGGGCGCCATCCAACATCTTGCCGGCATCGGTGGGGCAGAGCGCATTATCGCCATCAACGAGGACCCGGATGCCCCTATCTTTGGCGCCGCCCAGTACAAGGTTGTCGGCGACGCCGTCGAGGTCGTCGAGGAGCTGCTGGCCCAGCTTGAGCGCTAGGCACGCGCCAGCCAGTCGCGCATCTCGCCCTTTAGGCGCTCCCAGGTCGCTTGCGTGGCGGGATCGGTGAAGGGCCGCGTAATGCCAAAGGGCGCGTCGAGCAGGCGGTAGATATCGCCCTGCTCGCGCGCCAGAGCACGGCTTGCCGGATAGACGAGCTCAAACATAAAGCAGATGAGCCCTACCAGGAAGTCTGCCGGCTCCTCGCGCTCATCGCGTGCAACGCAGCGGTGCTCGTCAAAGGCGGCAAGTGTGGCCTTTGAGAAGTGGCTGGCAAGAAACGTATCCTCATCAACTTTGAGGATGGTATCGACGGTGCTGTCGGCGATAGTGCGCATAATGTCGACCTTATCGCCGTCGCGCACGATATCACAGAAGCGCCGCGTGCGCTCGTCGAGCTGTGCGGGTAGACGGAAGTCGCTGTGATAGGCGATGCTCGCGCGGATGAGTTCGTCTTCCACCGGACCGTCAATAAAGTCGCGGATGCTTGTTGCGGCGGGTGCATCGGCGGGATTCTCGCCAAAGAGGACCTCGACGCCCAGCGCCGCATGGCTCATGCTCTCGGCATCTTTAAAGGTGTCCCAGCGTCGCAGCTGCTCAAAGCGGCCCATATCGTGCAGCAGGCCACAAAGCCAGGCCAGGTCAATATCCTCTGTCGGCCAGTTCTGCTCGCGCGCCACGGCATCGCACGCTTCCGCCACGTGATAGGTGTGCTCGATTTTGAGTGCGATGCGCGGGTTGGTGGCGTCGTAAGCATCGGTATAGCGTTTGAAGGCCGCGGTCGCCCGGCCTCGATCGATAGCTGTCATAATGACTTCCTAAAAGTTGCGTCTTTCGATCCGGTGGCAATTGTAGGCGAACTCGGTTGCCGGCGGACGACGATTACAATGTGCGGTTGCGTGCGATGCGGATGGCTTGACAGAGCGAGGAACGATATGGTGCTCAAAATTGTTAAAACCGTTTGGCCGGTGATGCTCACCTATGTAGCGGTGGGCGCGCCGTGCGGAATGATAATGGGTCAGACGGGGATGGAGCCCTGGATGGTCTTTGCCCTGAGCAGTACGTTTGTGACGGGCAGCGGTCAGTTCATGATCTGCAACCTATGGCTGGCGGGCGTGCCGGCACCTTCGATTATCGCAAGCGTCGCTGCCATCTCCTCTCGCTTTGCGCTCTACTCGGCATCGCTTGCGCCGCACCTTGCCGGGGCTTCGAAACGCCAGACGCTGGCGGTCACGGCGACGCTTACCGAAGAGGCCTACGGCATCTCGCTGGCCAAGTTGGTCGAGGGCGATGGTTGGGGCCCTAAGGAGGCCTTTGCGCTCAACGCGATTCTGATCGCAACATGGGGCGTCTCGTGCACGGCGGGCGCTGTTGCCGGCGCTGCCATCGATGTTCCTACCGCTATCGCAGGCTTTGTCTGCACGTCTCTCTTCATCTGCCTGCTCTTTTCGCAGCGCCTGTCGCGCGGCAATGTCGTCGCGGCGGTTTCGGGCGCGGTGTCCGTCGCCATGTTCAAGTTCTTGGGCCTTGCGAATATCGCCGTGCCGGCAAGCGTCGTGGTCGGCGTTGCCATCGCGCTTGTGTGCGATGCCTTGTCCGATGGGAGGGGTGCTCGCGATGCCCGTTAACGAGTTCTTGGTTCTGTGGCTGTCGTCGTGGGCGGCCATCGCATTCTTTCGCATCGCGCCGGCGTTCGCCCTGCGCGGGCGGACCCTTCCGCCCCGCGTCACCGATGCCCTGGGCTACATCCCGCCTGCTGCCTTTGCCGCGCTGGTCGCCAACGATTTGGTAAGCCCCGGGGCCTTCGATGCGGGGCTGTGGCCGGCCTTGGTTCCCTGGGTTGCTGTCGCCGGCGTCGTTGTGGTGGCAATCAAGACAAAGTCGATGTTGTGGTGCTGCGTCTCGGGCGTTGTGCTGTATATCGTTTTGAGCCTCATATAGGGGTCGGCGCCTCCTTTTGTCGTCGCTGCCCCCGAATCGAATTTCTCATCGAGCTGGTCTGCTTCTTCTGGTACCATGGTCAGACTTTACTGTAGCAAAGCATGACGTGGGCTTTTGTTCCCCGTCAGCGGAAATGGGGGTTTCATGGCTCAGGAAGCAACCAACAGCGAGCAAAAGAAATTCAAGGTCCCGCGCATCCCTGGCGACATCATGATCTATCCGATGATTGTCGGCCTGCTGCTTAACACTTTTTGCCCGCAAGTCTTCGAGATCGGCGGCTTCTTTACCGCTGCCTGCCGTGGTGGTTCCAATACCATCGTTGCGGCGATCCTGCTCTTCGTGGGTGCCGGCATCAGCTTTAAGTCCACGCCGGGCGCCATCAAGACCGGCATTGTCGTGCTGATCCCCAAGCTTGTCGTCGCGGCGGCTCTCGGTTTGGGCGTGGCCTATTTCTTTAACGACAACTTCCTTGGCCTCAGCTCCGTGTCCATCATCGGCGGCATCACGTTCTGCAACATGGCGCTCTATACGGGCATCATGGGCGAGTTCGGCGACGAGTCCGAGCAAGGCGCCGTCGGCATCCTGTTCTTTACGGCCGGTCCCGCCGTCACGATGATTATCCTCGGCGTCTCGGGTCTCGCCAACATTCCCATCGGCACCATCATCGGTTCCATCCTGCCGCTCGTTATCGGCATGGTTTTGGGCAACCTGTTCCCGTTCATCAAGAACCTGCTGGTCCCCGGCACCAATCCCGCGATTGCCGTCATCGGTTTTCAGCTCGGTGCGTCCATGAGTCTGTCGAGCTTCATCACCGGCGGCATCTCGGGCATTCTGCTTGGCCTCATCACGCTCTTTATCGTCGGCCCCATCACCTTTGCCTTTGAGCGCCTGTGCGGCGGCAACGGCAAGGCTGCTGTTGCCTGTTCCACCATCGCCGGTACGGCCATGACCACGCCGGTCGCCCTCGCCGAGGTTGCGCCGCGCTATGCCGAGCTTGCGCCCACTGCGTACGCCCAGATCGCTACCGCCGTCATCATCACGGCGATCATGGCCCCGATCCTGACCGGCTGGGTCGACAAGAAATTCTGCCAGGGCAAGGAGGATTTGTCGCCTGTCGGTGTCGAGGCCATCGAGGAAGCCGTCGCGACTGACATCGATGGCGAGTAGCAATCGATACCTATCAATGATGCCGGCGTGTGCAATTCGCGCCGTATGGGCGCCCGAACAGAAACTGTTTTGCAGTGATGTTCGGGCGCTCTGCTATTATCCCCTTTACCCCTGCGGAGTAAAGGGGTGTTTATTGCCCTGATTCGAATTGGGCGATTCTGACCACTTGGGTATTGAAGGGATGGCGCTAGTGGTTAAGGCACTTAAGATTGAGATATTCGTGCTATGCATGATTGTTCTTATCGGGCTTGCCGTGCGAAGTCGTCGCTCCTTGTTCTCGAGCACCCAGCAGCTATTGTTTAGCATGCTTGGCTACACCTCTGCCGCGTACATATTATTCGATATGATCTGGACGCTTTCGGACGGTGTGGACGGCACGTTGGGCATTGCTGCCAACTGGATTTCCAACGCGGTTTCGTTTTCGCTCTTTGCTATCGCGTGTCTCATTTGGTTTATCTATTCCGAGACGGTGCAGGGTTCTCGCCTTTTGACCTCGCGCTATAGGGTGGTGCTTGTAGCGTTGCCTACGGCTCTGGTGGTCGTGCTGGCGTTTACCAGTTACTGGACGCACGCCCTGTTCTATATCGATTCGCAGGGCGTGTATCGTCGCGGCTTTGCCTATATGATCCAGCCCATCGTCAGCTACTGTTACGTTATACATACGTCCCTGCATGCGTTTGTGCAATCTCGCAGGGTCGAGAGCCTGCAGACGAAGGCCATCTATCGAACCTTGGCATTTTTCGCCATTCCGGCCCTGGTGGGCGGTACCTTTCAGGTCGTATACTCGGTGCCCGGCCTTTGTGTCGGCATAATGATTAGCATGTTGCTGCTCTACATCATCTACCAGGAGCAGCTCATCTCGACCGACCCGTTGACTGGACTTAACAATCGCAACCGTTTTGAGACCTATATGCTGTCGCTCTTCTCAAATGTGGATCAGGCCGAAGATGTATATCTGCTTATGATGGACGCCGACGGCTTTAAGCAGATTAACGATCGCTATGGGCATGTGGAGGGCGACCACGCTCTTCAGGTCATATCCGCTGCGCTCAAAGAAGTCTGCTCGGCGTCTGGCGGCTTTATCGCACGTTATGGTGGCGATGAGTTCGTGGTGCTCCAAAAGGCAGTGGCGGAACAGGATATCATGCATCTGTGCGCGACAATCAACGATGAGCTCGCGCGCGCCGAGGTTCCGTATCTGTTGCGGATGTCCATCGGCTACGCACGGGTTGGTGATGGCGTCGATACCTGGCAAGACTTGCTTCGTGCTGCCGACGCGGAGCTCTACCGCGTAAAGCGCGAGAAGAAGAAAGCCGGCGTTCAGATACGCTAGGAAAAGGGGCACGCGCTGGCGTGCGTGGCGGCCCTCGGCTCTCCGATGTACTCCATTAAACTAAAGTATGTGAATCCGCTCTGCTAAATAAGGGCAGTTCATTAGGCCTTTTTGGGCCTGTTGACGATGATGATGCCGCCGCAGACCAACAGCAGGGCAACAAGTACGGTCACAGGGCTCGTGCCAGCGCCCTCGCCGAGCAGCAGCGCGCTTAACAGTACGCCAAAGACTGGATTCATAAAGCCAAAGACCGACACACGGCTGACGGGGTTGACGGCAAGCAGACGCGACCATAGCGAGTACGCGACGGCGGAAATGAGTGCCATATAGATAATGAGCGCGATGGCGGGGGCGATTTCAGTGGGGGAGAGCGCGCCGCCCATCAAAAAGCCGATGGCGGTGAGGACCAGTCCGCCGACCAAGAACTGCCACCCGGCAAGCAAGACGCCGTCGTGCTTGCGCGAGAAGATGCCGATCAGGCAGGTCGAAAGAGCACCCGCGACAGTGGAGGCTAGGATAAAGCCCTCGCCATCGAGCCTGAAGCCAAAGGTGCCATCTGCGCCCGAGAGGTTGACGAGCGCGACGCCGGCAAAGCCCAGCGCACAGCCAAGCACCTTGGCCGTATTGAGCTTCTCGGTGTGAAATGCTAGGGCGGCAAAGAGGATTGCGAGGAAGTTGGCGCTGGCCTCGATGATGGAGCTCGACATGGCGCTGGCGCACGAGAGGCCCAGATAGAAAAAGAAGTACTGCCCGATAGTCTGGAAGAGCGACAAGACAAAGATGGGCTTGATGTCGCGAGCCTGCGGAATGAGGGGGCGGCGTTGGGCCGCACTCATCCCAACGATAACCAGGGCGCCGGCAAGCGTGAAGCGCAAGCCCGCAAAGAGCAGCTGCGAGGCGCTATCGTGCGCCGGGATACCAAAGAGCGCGTAGCCGATCTTGATGCAGGGAAACGCCGATCCCCAGAGTGCACAGCAAACAAGACAACCCAGGATGAGTCCGGGCAGGGTGGCGAGATACGGCTTGCGGCTTTCCATGATGTCCTTCCTGCATGCGCGAAGCAAAAAAGAACCCGCCACCGGATGCGTCGGTGGCGGGTGTTGTTACCCGAGGGGATTGTACCCGATGGGAAAGGTTTAAGCGAAGTAGGCCACGCCGCTCTCAAAGATCGGCATGAACTTATCGCCGGGGACATGCTCGGGCACGTTGCGGTACAGGTTGTCGCCGCGACGCTCGG
>CABQHZ010000007.1 GCA_902464175.1 uncultured Collinsella sp.
GCCTGCTGATGCTTTCCGTCCTCGTGTTTTTGCACGAGGGCGGCCACTTTTTGGCGGCGCGTGCCTGCGGCGTCCGTGTGACCGAGTTCTTTTTGGGTCTGCCGTGCCGCTTTGACATCCATTACACGTCGCGTCGCATTGGAACCAAGTTTGGCGTGACCCCGCTGCTGCTGGGTGGCTACGCTGCCATCTACGGTATGGATCCGACCGATGTCTCGTGCGCCGATCGCGTGCTCGCGGCTATCTATCGTCATGGTCGCGTGACCGTGGCCGACCTTGCTGTCGAGCTCGAGCTTTCCGAGGAGGATGTGCTCGAGGCTTGTGCCCTGTTGCTGGGCTGGGGCTCCATCGCACCCTGGTATGAGGAAGGGGAGAAGCCCTCGCCGAGCTACTATCCCACCAAGTATCAGACGCTGCCGCGAGACGCGGCGGGTTACACCACCTTTGACGGCCGCCGTTTCGATCGCGGGCATGCGACTGCCGAGGGCGATGTATGGGAACTGCCGTGCGACGAGGCCGAATTCCTTGCGCGCGAGCGCTCGCACACCTATTTGGGCCAGGGCTTTGTCAAGCGTGCCTTTATGCTGCTTGCGGGCATTATCGTCAATATCCTGACGGGTTTTTTGCTCCTTATGAGCATCTATTCCATCGCAGGTGTCACCGTGCCGGTGGATACCAATGTGATTGGCCAGGTTGACGAAGGCTCGATTGCCGCCTCGGCGGGAATCGAGGGCGGCGACGCGATTCTTTCGGTCGACGGAGTATCGTGCTCTACCTGGATGGACGTTTACGATGCCATCGGCAAGGCTGCCGGTAAGGACGATATCGCCATTGAGTACGAGCGTGACGGCAAGCAGCATTCGACCACGGTTGCGCTCAAAGAGGACGATCGCCTAGGTGTGTATGCCTCTACGCAGGTGGTCCGTTTAGACCCCATCACGTCGGCTCGCCTGTCGTTCTCCTATGTCGTGCAGACAGCGGATGGCGTGATGCGCCTGCTCCAGCCGCAGCATACGATGGAGATTCTCGATCAGTCTTCTTCGATCGTGGGTATTAGCGTTATGTCCTCACAGGCCGCTGCTGCCGGCCCTGCCACGTTCCTTTCGTTTGCCGCCCTCATTTCGTTCTCGCTTGGCTTTATGAACCTGCTGCCCATCCCACCACTCGATGGCGGCAAGCTGGTCATCGAGATCATTCAAAAGATTGCGGGCCGCGAGCTGCCGCTCAAGGTCCAGACGATTGTGAGCTATGTGGGCATCGCGCTCTTTGCACTGCTGTTTGTTTATATGCTTCGTTCCGACATCCTTCGATTTATTCTGTAGGGGAGTGTTTGGATTGTCTCTATCCCATTCTTTGCCGCGCGAGTTGACGCACCCCGTGCATGTGGGCGGCGTGCAGATCGGTGGCGGCGCTCCGGTCGTGGTTCAGTCTATGACCTGCACCGATACCGCTGATGCCCAGGCAACGCTTGCGCAAGTGTGCGCGTTGGCGCAGGCTGGCTGCGATATCGTGCGCGTGAGCGTGCCTACCGAGGCTGCGCTCGAGGGTTTTCGCACGATTTGTGCCGAGTCTCCGGTGCCAATCGTCGCCGATATCCATTTTAACCATAAGCTTGCCATTGGCGCTGTCGAGGCTGGTGCCTCTAAGCTGCGCATCAACCCCGGCAATATCGGCGATTGGGCCAAGGTCGATGCCGTGATCGATGCTGCGGGTGCCGCGGGCTGCGCGATTCGCATTGGCGTGAACGCGGGCTCGCTTGAGCAAGATATTGCCGAGCGCGACGACCTCACGCAGCCCGAAAAGCTCGTGATGTCGAGCGAGCGCTTTGTGCGGCACTTTGAGGACCGTGGGTTTACCAACATCGTGCTATCCGCCAAGGCCCATAGCGTACAGACGACGCTTGATACCTATCGCGCCCTGTCGCGCGAGATACCGCATGTTCCGCTCCACCTGGGCGTGACGGAGGCGGGGACCAAGCTTCAGGGCACCATCAAGAGCTCTGTAGGCTTGGGTATCTTGCTTTCCGAAGGCATCGGCGACACCATGCGTGTGTCGCTCACGGCCGATCCGGTTGAGGAGCCGCCGGTCGCCTGGGGAATTTTGCAGTCACTGGGCCTGCGTCGCCGTGGTCCCGAGATTGTCTCTTGCCCCACGTGCGCCCGCTGCCAGGTTAACCTCATTCCCATCGCCGAGGAGGTCACCGAGCGGCTTAAGAACTATGCCGCGCCGCTTTCGATTGCCGTCATGGGATGTGCCGTTAATGGCCCCGGTGAGGCTTCTGATGCCGACCTGGGCGTTGCTTGCGGACGTGGTCAGGCCTTGCTCTTTTCGCATGGCCAGATCATTGGTAAAGTAGCTGAGGACCAAATTGTCGACGCGCTTATGGCCGAGGTCGACAAGCTTATTGAGGAGAAGTAAATGACTCGAGCAATGTATATGTCTAAGCTCTATGCGCCGACGCTTAAAGAGGATCCGGCGGACGCTGAGCTCGCCAGCCACCGCCTGTTGCTCCGTGCCGGCATGATCCGCAAGGAGGCCGCCGGCCTGTATTCCTATCTGCCGCTTGCTTGGCGCTCGATCCGCAAGATTGAGAACATCGTGCGCGACGAGATGGACGCTGCCGGCGCCCAGGAGCTTATGATGCCCATCATGGTCGATGCCGAGCTGTGGCGTGAGTCCGGCCGTATCGATGCCTATGGCAAGGAGCTTGTGCGCTTTGACGACCGTCATGGTCGCGAGTTCGTCCTGGGCCCCACGCACGAGGAGACCGTCACGGCCCTGGTGCGCAATGAGCTGCGCTCCTATAAGCAGCTGCCCGTCAACCTGTACCACATTCAGGACAAGTTCCGCGACGAGTTCCGCCCTCGCTTTGGCCTGATGCGCGGTCGCGAGTTCATCATGAAGGACGCCTACAGCTTCTCCGCCACGCAGGAGAGTCTGCAGGAGGAGTACGACAAGATGAAGCAGGCCTACGCCAACATCTGCGAGCGCTGCTACATCAAGGCCTTGCCCGTCGTTGCCGACTCCGGCGAGATCGGTGGCGATACCTCCGTCGAGTACATGGCTTTGGCCGACGCCGGCGAGGCTTCTCTCGTCTATTGCGATGACTGCGGTTTTGCCGCCGATGATGAGGCTGCAAGCACCAAGGTCGTCGTGACTGAGGGTCCCGGTGACGGTACGCTTACCAAGGTCGAGACTCCGGGCATGGGCACCATTGAGGCCGTTGCTAAGTTCTTTGGGTTCCCCGAGAACGGCACGCGCAAGTCCCTGGCGCTCATCGATGCCGAGGGCAAGCCCGTCGTGGCCATCGTCCCGGGCGATCATGAGCTCAACGACTGCAAGGCCGAGCATGTCTTTGGCAAGGGTTATCGCATGATGACGGACGAGGAGCTCCAGACCTACGGTCTGCACAAGGGCTTTATCGGACCGGTTAACTTGCCCGAGGGCATCCGTCTGGTGTGCGACGAGAGCCTGCGCGAGTCCAAGCAGTGGGCCTGCGGTGCCAACGAGGTCGATTATCACTTTACCGGTGCCTGCCCCGAGCGCGACTTTACCGTCGATGAGTGGGCAGATCTGGTCACCGTCGTTGCCGGCGATCCCTGCCCGCACTGCGGCAAGCCGCTCTCTGCTGCTCGCGGCATCGAGGTCTCGCAGGTCTTCCAGCTGGGTACCAAGTATTCCGAGGCCATGGGCGCCACCTTTATGGACGAGGACGGCAAGGAGAAGCCGCTTATCATGGGTTGCTACGGCGTGGGCGTGTCCCGCTCGCTTGCTGCCGTCGTGGAGCAGCACAACGACGAGCACGGTATCGTCTGGCCGGTTTCCGTTGCCCCGTACGAGGTCGCTGTGATTCCGCTCGATCCCAAGAAGGAGGAGTGCGCAACCGTCTGCGACCAAATCGTCGAGGGCTTGTGCGCCGAGGGTATCGAGGTCGTCGTCGACGACCGTGACGAGCGTCCCGGCTTTAAGTTTGCCGATAACGACCTTATGGGATTCCCGTATCAGGTGGTGCTTGGCAAGCGTGGCCTTAAGAATGGCACCGTTGAGCTCAAGGACCGTGCCACGGGCGAGCGCGAGGACGTGGCGATTGACGAGGTCGTCGCCAAGGTTGCCGAGCTTGTTAAGGCGGCCCGCCGTTAATCGACGTTTCTGCTATTAGATGTAATTGCGGGACTGCTCCGTATCTCTCTTAGGAAGAGATGCGGAGCAGTCTATTTTGTTGCGTGAATAAACTCGATGGGTAAAGGAAAACCCCACAGCCCATATGAGCTGCGGGGTTTTCTTGTGCCTCCGATGCGAAATAAATCGCTCAGATATTACTGATAATCGACGACGTCGATCCAGTTCTTCAGGAACTCATCGTTCACGTTGCGCTTACGAGCGAGCTCGGAAGCGGCGACGATGCTCGTCCACTGACGCACGACCTGCATGGGCATGTCGGCGCGGTCGCAGTAGAGCTCCAGGTAGGCCTCGGCCTGATCCTTGCTGTTGAGGGCGAAGAGCAGGTAGGTGGTGGCAACGTCGGCAGCAGGGGAGCCCTGGGTGGCGTGTGCCCAGTCGCACACATAGAGCTGGCCGTCGTCGCCGACGATGACGTTGGAGGGGTTGAAGTCGCCGTGGCAGACCTTGAACTCCTTGGTCATGCCGTCGAGACGCTCCTGAAGGTTGTAGCGCGTGGTGGCATTGAGCTGATCAAGGCTGTCGATCATGCGGGCGAACTTGTCGCGCTGACGGTTGAGCAGCGGGGAGGTGTAGCCGTGGATCTCGATCTGGAGGTCGACGAACATCTCGAGATACTCACCAAAGCGCTGGGGCTCGGCAGTCATCTTCTCGGCAAGGGTGGTGCCCGGAACCTTCTCGGTCACGAGCGCCCAGCCGTTGGCGTTCTCGAGCTGGGAAACCTCGAGAGCCTTGGGGCTGCGGATGCCGCACTCATTGATGCGGGCAAGATTCAAAGCCTCGTTGAACACGTCGGAGACAGGCTTGGTCTCGTTAAAGACCTTGACAATCTTGTCGCCCAGGTCGTAAACGACCTTGTTGCCACGGCGGACGAGCTCGGTCTTGGAATCGGGTAGCAGCATGGTTGCATCCTTTCAACGATGCGATAGAAGCGACGGCGGGGGTGTGTGAAACACCCGTGCACCCCCGCCGTTAAAAACCGTGCTAAAACTAGCAGACGGCGTAGTCCTGAGGCTCGCGGCCGTAGTAGGCGTCCAGGTAGAGCTCCTTGATCTCGCTCATGAGCGGGTAGCGCGGGTTAGCGCCGGTGCACTGGTCGTTGAATGCCTGCTCGGTCATCTCGTCGAGGGTGTCGAGGAAGTACTGCTCGTCAACACCGTAGTCGGCGATGGTCTTCTTGACACCGATGAAGTCCTTGAGCTCCTCGAGCTTCGTGATGAAGTTCTCGAAGACCTCCTTGTCGTCCTTGCCCTCGATGCCGCAGTACTTGGCCATCTCGGCGTAGTTGTGCAGCGCGTTGGGGTAAGGATACTGGGAGAACGTGCCCATCTTGACGGGAGCCTCGGCGGCGTTGTAGCGCATAACGCGGGTCAGGATGACGGCGTTGGCGAGGCCGTGGGGCAGGTGATGGAAGGCGCCGAGCTTGTGAGCCATGGAGTGGTTGAGGCCCAGGAAGGCGTTGGCGAAGGCCATACCGGCCATGCAAGAGGCGTTGTGCATCTCCTCGCGGGCATGCGGGTCCTTGGCGCCGTTCGTGAAGCTGGAGGGCAGGTTCTCGAAGACGAGCTTAGCAGCGCGCTCGGAGAGGCCCTTGGTGTAGTCGGAAGCCATGATGGAGACGTAGGACTCGATGGCGTGGGTCATGACGTCGATGCCGGAGGCAGCGGTCAGGCCGCGCGGAGCGGTCATGCAGTTGTCGGCGTCGACGATAGCCATGTTGGGGAGCAGCGCGTAGTCGGCGAGCGGCCACTTGATGCCGGTCTCCTTGTCGGTGATGATGGCAAACGGCGTGCACTCGGAGCCGGTACCCGAAGAGGTCGGAACGGCGACGAAGTAGGCCTTCTTGCCCATCTCGGGGAAAGTGAAGATACGCTTGCGGATGTCCATGAAGTCCATGGCCATGTCCTCAAACTTGCACTCGGGGTGCTCGTACATCATCCACATGATCTTGCCGGCGTCCATAGCGGAGCCACCGCCGACGGCGATGATCACGTCAGGCTCAAAGAGAGCCATCTGCTTGGCGCCGCGACGTGCGCACTGCAGCGACGGATCGGGCTCGACGTCGTAGAAGCAGTCGTGGGCGATGCCCATCTCGTCGAGCTTGGCCTCGATGGCGCGGGTGTTGCCATTCTTGAAGAGGAACTGGTCGGTGACGATGAAGGCGCGCTTCTTGCCCATGACGGTACCGAGCTCGTCGAGGGCGACGGGCGTGGAACCCTTCTTGAAGTAGACCTTCTCGGGAGCGCGGAACCACAGCATGTTCTCACGGCGCTCGGCCACAGTCTTAACGTTGATCAAGTGCTTCACCCCAACGTTCTCGGAGACGGAGTTGCCGCCCCAGGAGCCGCAGCCCAGGGTCAGAGACGGCTTCATGCCAAAGTTGTACAGGTCACCGATGCCGCCGTGCGAGGACGGGGTGTTGATGACGATACGGCAGGCCTTCATGACGTGCTCGAACAGACTGATCTTCTCGGCCTGGGCGGGGTGCACGTACAGAGAGGCGGTGTGGCCCGGGCCACCGGCGAGCACCAGGTGCTCGGCCTTGTCGACGGCCTCCTGGAAGTCCTTGGCGTGATACATGGCCAGGACCGGGGAGAGCTTCTCGTGGGAGAACTCTTCCTTGGCGGGGTCGGTGGAGGTGACCTCGGCGATCAGGATCTTGGTCTTGGCGGGAACCTCGATGCCGGCGAGCTCGGCGATCTTGGCGGCAGCCATGCCGGGAATGCGGTGATCGAGGGCGCCGTTCTTGAACATGGCGGCACGCAGGGCCTCCATCTCGGCACCCTGCTTGACGAAGTAGCAGCCGCGCTTCTGGAACTCGGCCTTAACCTGGTCATAGATGGTGTCGATGACGGTCACGGACTGCTCGGAAGCGCAGATCATGCCGTTGTCGAAGGTCTTGGAGTGGATGATGGAGTTGACGGCGAGCAGCACGTCGGCGGTGTCGTCGATGACGACCGGGGTGTTACCGGCGCCAACGCCCAAGGCGGGCTTGCCCGAGGAGTAGGCGGCCTTGACCATGCCCGGGCCACCGGTGGCGAGGATGATGTCGACGTCGCGCATGACCATGTTGGTCAGCTCGATGGAGGGGACATCGACCCAGCCGATGATGCCCTCGGGGGCACCGGCCTTGACGGCGGCGTCAAGCACGAGCTTAGCGGCGGCGATGGTGCACTTGGCGGCAGCCGGGTGCGGGGAGATGATGATGGCGTTGCGGGTCTTCAGGCTGATCAGCGTCTTGAAGATCGCAGTGGAGGTGGGGTTGGTCGTCGGGATGACGGCGCCCACGATGCCGATGGGCTCGGCGATCTTGGTGATGCCGTAGGCCTCGTCGCGCTCCAGGACACCACAGGTCTTGGTGTTCTTGTAAGCGTTGTAGATGTACTCTGCGGCGTAGTGGTTCTTGATGACCTTGTCCTCAAGAACGCCGCGGCCGGTCTCCTCGATGGCCATCTTCGCCAACGGGATACGAGCCTTGTTGGCGGCCATGGCGGCCTCATAGAAGATCTTGTCGACCTGCTCCTGCGTGTACGTAGCAAAAAGCGCCTGGGCCTCTCGCATCTGAGCGAGCTTAGCCTCAAGCGCCTCTACGTTGTCCACAATTGCGGGAGTAGTGTTTTCCGGTGACTTTTTCACCATTTGTGTCTCCTTGCGATCGGAGATTTACCCTACGTCTTGCATGATAGCAAGAAATAATTCGGTAAACGGTAAGATTCCCGTAAAAGGCACACTAAAACGCTTCAATTAACTGAAACGTTTCAACTAATTATCTGCCTGCTGCATCGCCCCGCTCATTGGGGACAGACTTACATGAGTGCTTTCACTCATTTGTGACAGACATGGATTTGTCATTTTGCCGTTCTGGGCCTGTTTTTGGCGCAGATTGGATATAAATAGGTCACAGGCTCAGCATTTCGCGTTCCTTCTCTCCTTTTAGGTGTTGCCTGTACGGCTTTGAAAGGAGAGACCATGCCCCGATGCGCCCGCGAAATATCGCTCACCGGCTATTACCACGTCTTTGACCGCGGCAACTCCAAACAGATCATTTTTGAAGATGATTCCGACCGCTATCGTTTCTTATCGGACATCTCAGACAGGTTTGCGTGCCATGACGTGGCGGTGTTGGCCTGGTGCCTTATGGATAATCACTTCCATTTGATGGTTGATGACCCATATGACAACCTTTCAAAGGCAATGCAGTGCGCGCTGACGGCCTATGCCAAGTATTTCAATGGAAAAACGGGAAGAACGGGTCACCTGTTTGATAATCGCTATTCGCGGGTCGCGGTTGAGTCGGACACGCAGGCAGTGCAGTTGCTCGATTATATCCATCTCAATCCTGTGAAAGGTGTGCTCGACTCGCTCGATGCCTACCGCTGGTCAAGCTACAAGGCATACCAGCTGGGATACGATCCCTTTGATATCTGTGACGCGGCCCCTATGCTCGATATTGTCGGAGGCTCTCGTTGCTATTGCGAGCATCTCGAGGAAGTTGCCGGGCGCATCTGGTCAGTGGAGATTCTTCCGCGCCGACGGATCCCCGATGAGGACGCCCTTTCCGTTGCGCGCGAAGTTTTGCCGAGCATGGATCCTGCGCTGCTCAAGGCCCTGCCACGCTCCGAACGTGATGCCTGTCTGCTGAGGCTCAGGCGGGCACATCTCACGGTCAAGCAAATTGCCCGTATCACCGGTATCGGCGCTACAAGCGTGACCAAGGCCACTGTAGGCTGGAAGGAGGCAGCGTGAGGTAGGGGCCGAACCGCAGTCGGCATGCGTTACGTCTGTCCCCAATGCGTGAAAACACTCATGTAAGTCTGTCCCCAATGAGTGGAAAAAGGCGCCCTCCGTAGTGGAGGACGCCTTTGGTAAGTTCTATGTGAACGCGAGGTCTTTGACCCGGAGAGTCCGAGGTACTTGTTGGTAAGACCTTATTTAGGAGCGCGCAACCTTGCCGGACTTGAGGCAGGTGGAGCAAACGTTCATCTTGCGACGGTGACCATCGACGACGACGTAGACGCGCTGGATGTTGGGGCGGAACTTACGGTTGGTGACGCGGTGAGAGTGGCTGATGGAGCGACCGGCAACGGGGTGCTTACCGCAAACTTCGCAAACTTTGGACATAACTGACCCTCCTTGGGCGACAAACGAACATGTCGCGTTAACAAACAAGCCTGAACTATAGCACAGAAGTCACTCCCTGTGCGCAATCTACACAGAGATATTCCTCTTTTGGCGATAGTGCCCACGCTACGGCCCTGGACGTAGATCCGATTTGCGTGCAGCAGGGGGGATTATGCCAGCTCGCAACAAGGTTTTCAAGCTCGTCCCACAAATATATATAGGTTTATTGAGCGTAGGGCTCCGTTTACGGATTGCTCTGTATTTATGCTCGCAATTAAGCTCAAGGTTGGCTACACTATCCCTTGACCATTAAAGGGGTACGAGATACCCACATGGAATTACATAGCTGCCAAAGAGCAGCCCTTCCTGTGGGTGTCTGGTCCGCTTTGAGCGGTCGGGCATCTATTTTTTTGACTGTGTCAGCAGTCAAGACATGTGAGGAAGGAGATCGATGGGCACGACTTCCCCCAAGGCGGTCATCATGGACGAGACCGCCGTCAATCGAGCGATGACCCGCATCGCGCACGAGATTCTCGAGCGCAACGAGGGCTGTGAAGACCTCGCTCTGGTCGGCATCGTCACGCGCGGCGACCTTCTGGCAAAGAAGCTCGCCGAGGAGATCAAGGAGATCGAGGGCGTCGACGTTCCGCTCGGCAGCCTCGATATCAGCTTCTACCGCGATGACTATGCGACCAATTTCGCTCCCGCGATCCACGCTACCAACATTCCCTTCAGCGTCGACGGCAAGCGCGTCGTGCTGGTGGACGACATCCTGTATACGGGCCGTACCATCCGCGCCGCTCTGGACGCCGTTATGGACCTGGGCCGTCCGAGCCGTGTTGAGCTGGCAGTTCTCGTTGACCGTGGCCACCGTGAGCTCCCCATCTCGCCGGACTTTGTCGGCAAGAACGTTCCCTCGTCGCATGAGGAGAACGTGCACCTATATATGAAGGAAGTCGACGGCCACACCGCCGTCGAGATTAACGACGTCGCGCCGGGTTCCCACGTGGGCTCCGCGCCGCTGGGAGGTGAGTAGTACCGTGGCGTTCAACCATAAGCACCTGATCGACATTACCGAGTACTCCGAAGAGGACATCAAGCTCATCCTCGAGACCGCCAAGGCGTTCTCCGAGGTCAACGAGCGTGCGATCAAGAAGGTCCCCACGCTCAAGGGCAAGACCATCGTCAACATGTTCAACGAGCCCTCGACGCGCACGCGCAGCTCCTTCGAGCTCGCCGAGAAGCGTCTTTCGGCCGACAGCCTCAACTTTGGCGGCTCTTCGACCTCCACGGTCAAGGGCGAGAGCCTCGTCGATACCGTCGAGACCCTCAACGCCTATAAGATCGACTGCATCGTCGTGCGCGACAAGCACGCCGGCGCGCCCTACATCGTCACGCAGAACTCGCCCGCGAGCGTCATCTGCGCCGGCGACGGCAAGCACAACCACCCCACGCAGGCCCTGCTCGACCTGTACACCATCTGGGAGCACAAGGGCGACTTCCACGGTCTGAAGGTCGCCGTCGTCGGCGATATCGCGCACTCCCGCGTGTGCGGCTCGCTGATCCCCGCCCTTAAGATCATGGGCTGCGAGACCTACGCCGTCGCCCCCGGCACGCTGCTGCCGCCGGCGCCCGAGGTCCTGGGCTGCGACCACGTGACGAGCGACCTCGATTCCGTCCTGCCCGAGCTGGACGTCGTCTACATGCTGCGCGTGCAGCAGGAGCGCCTCGAGGGTGCCCCGTTCCCGACCATTCGTGAGTACCACAAGCTCTTCGGCCTGACCAAGGACCGCGAGAAGCTCATGAAGCCCGACGCGATCATCTGTCACCCGGGCCCCATCAACCGCGGCGTTGAGTTCGACTCCTATATGGCCGACCACCCGCAACGCTCCGTCATCCTGGAGCAGGTCTACGCCGGTATCTGCGTGCGTATGGCTATCCTGTATCTGCTGCTTGGAGGTGCCGATAATGGCCTTGCTTCTTAAGAATGCCCACGTCGTCGACCCGTCCGTCGAGCTTGACGGTGTCGTTGACGTCCTGATTGACGGCGATAAGATCGCCGAGGTCGGCGAGAATCTCGCCGTCGAGGGAGCCGAGGTCCGCGACCTTTCCGGCAAGTATCTCGTCCCCGGCCTGGTGGATATGCACGTGCATCTGCGCGAGCCTGGCTACGAGGTCAAAGAGGACATCGAGAGTGGCACTCGCGCTGCTGCCAAGGGCGGCTTCACCGGCGTGTGCGCCATGCCCAACACCGATCCCGTCACCGATAACGGCACCGTCGTGGAGTTCGTCAAGTCCCGCGCTGCCGAGGTCGGCCACTGCCGCGTCTATCCGTCGGGCGCCATGACCCGCGGTCTTAAGGGCGAGGCCATGTCCGAGATGGGCGATATGGTCGCCCACGGCGCCGTCGCCTTCACCGACGACGGTCGTGGCGTGCAGGGCGCGGGCATGCTCCGTCGCTGCATGGACTACGGCAAGATGTTCGGCAAGGTCTTTATGAGCCACTGCCAGGACGAGGACCTGGTCGGCCACGGCCAGATCAACGAGGGCAAGGTCTCGACCCGTCTGGCTCTCGAGGGCTGGCCGGCTGCCGGCGAGGAGCTCCAGATCGCCCGCGACATCGAGATTGCCAAGCTGACCGGTGCCAAGCTGCACATCCAGCACATCTCCACCGCTCATGGCCTGGAGATCGTGCGTGCCGGTAAGGCCGCTGGCGTTCAGGTTACCTGCGAGGCCACCCCGCACCACATGTTCCTGACCGAGAACGACCTGGACGAGACCTACAACACCTCGCTCAAGGTCAATCCGCCGCTGCGTACCGAGGAGGATGCCGAGGCCATCCGCCAGGGCGTCATCGACGGCACCGTCGACGTTATCGTCACCGATCACGCTCCCCACACCCCGTGGGAGAAGGCCCGCGAGTTCGAGCTTGCGCCCTTCGGCATGATCGGCCTCGAGACTTCGCTGTCGCTCGTCCTCACCGAGCTGGTCAACACGGGCAAGATGAGCATGGGCCGCATGGTCGAGCTCATGGCCATCAAGCCGCGTGAGATCCTGGGCCTCGACCAGGTTCAGGTCAAGGCGGGCTCCGTTGCCGACCTGACCGTGTTCGATCCCACCGCAACCTGGACGGTCGGCGAGGACGGTTACGAGTCGCGTGCCGAGAACTCCGGTTTTGCCGGCCGCACGCTCACCGGTCGTGCCACCGATGTATTTGTCGGCGGTAAACAGACGCTTGCCGACGGCTGCATCTGCTAGCATAGCCTTATCGCTTTTGTGCGCGGCGCCCTTGCGGTGCCGCGCTTTCTGTTCGCCTGAACCATGCAACCGCATGGGGGATTGGAGCGTCTATGCCCACACCTTCCACTGCACGCATGCACGACTTCGAGGTCGTCTCGAACCAGGAGATCGCCGACGGCATCTTCTCGCTCGTTATCTCGGCCCCCAAGCTTGCAAGTGCGCTCAAGCCCGGTCAGTTCGTGAATATCGCCGTGCCGGGCGATGCTTCCTCGCTGCTTCGCGTGCCCCTGAGCTTCTATCGCGCCGACGCCGAGGCCGGCACCGTCGAGCTGTGGTACGCCGTCGTGGGCGACGATACCCGCCGTTTGTCCCAGATGGGCCCTGGCTCCACCTCTAATCTGTTGGGCCCCGGTGGCCGTGGCTGGATGGTACCCGAGGGCACCAGGAAGGCACTGCTCGTCGCCGGTGGCATCGGCGTTCCGCCTGTGCTGTGTCTTGCCGGCATGCTTGCCGAGCAGGGTGTTGATGTGGACGTGTGCCTGGGCTTCGGCACCGCTTCCAAAGTCGTGGGTGTCGATGAGTTCCGTGCGCTGGGCGCCACGGTTAACGTGTGCACCGACGACGGTTCGCTCGGCACGCACGGTTTTTGCACCGATCCGGCAGCCGAGCTGCTTGGAGAGGGCGGCTACGACTACGTCGCCAGCTGCGGCCCCGCCGTCATGATGAAGAAGGTCGCCGCCGCTGCCGCCGAGGCCGGTGTGTACTGCGAGGTGTCGCTCGAGCGTATGATGAGCTGTGGCTTTGGCGCCTGCAACACCTGCAATGTCGAGACGGTCGACGGTATGAAGGGTGCTTGTATGTGCGGCCCCGTGTTCGATGCTTCCAAGGTGGTGGTCTTCTAGTGGGTACCGTGAACATGGCCGTCGATTTCGGCGGCGTCAAGATGCAGAACCCCATTAACACCGCAGCCGGTACCTTTGGCTACGGTTGGCAGTTCCAGAACTTCTTTGATGTTTCCCAGCTGGGCGCCATCACCACCAAGGGCTGTGCCGCCGAGCCTTGGCCGGGCAACCCTGCGCCCCGCATGGCCGAGATTCCTGGCGGTATGATCAACTCCGTGGGCCTGCAGAACCCCGGTGTCGCCGCCTTTGCCCGTGAGTCCGGCCCGTGGCTTGAGCAGCTGTCCAAGGACGGTTGCCAGGTCATTTGCCAGGTTGCCGGGCACTCCGTTGATGAGTTTGTGCGCGCGCTCGAGATGTATGTCGAGCTATGCCCCTGGGCTGCCGGCTACGAGATCAACGTGAGCTGCCCCAACATCGCCGCCGGCGGTGCCGCCATGGGCTCTACGCCCGAGGGCGCCTCTTCCGTTATGGCTGCCTGCCGCAAGGTGACCGATAAGCCGCTGTTCGTGAAGATGGCGCCGGTCAACGTCGCCGAGATCGCCAAGGCCCTCGAGGCTGCCGGCGCCGACGGCCTTTCGGTCATCAACTCCATCCAGGGCATGGCCATCGACGTCCATACCCGCAAGTCCCGCGTGGCCAAGCCCAAGGGCGGCCTTTCGGGCCCGCTGTGCCACCACATCGCCGTGCGCATGGTCTGGGAGGTTGCCCAGGCCGTCGATATCCCCATCAACGGTGTCGGCGGTGTCATGACTGGCGAGGATGCGGCTGAGTTTATCCTGGCCGGCGCCACCTGCGTGTCGGTCGGCATGGCCAACTTCGTCGATCCGTGCGCTTCGCTTAAGATCGCGCATGAGCTCGAGGCCTGGGCCGAGTCCCAGGGCGTAAAGGACATCAACGAGCTGGTGGGTGCTTTCGAATGCTAGAGAATGATGCCCGCGACCGTGTTATCGTCGCCCTCGACTGCGACCGTGAGCGCGCGCTCGAGCTCGCCCACGAGCTTTCGGGCCATGCCGCCTGGCTCAAGGTCGGCATGACGCTCTATTACGCTGAGGGTCCCCAGATCGTCAAGACCTTTAAGGACCTTGGCTTTAAGGTCTTCCTCGACCTTAAGTTCCATGACATTCCGCATCAGGTGCGCGGCGCTGCCCGCTCGGCCTCGCTTGCCGGTGCCGACCTGCTTTCGGTCCACGGCCTGGGCTCGGGTGCTATGCTCGCTGCCTGCCGCGAGGGTGCCGAGGAGGCGCGTGAGGACCGCGCCAAGCTCGTCGCCATCACCGTGCTCACGAGCATGAATCAGGATGCCTTGAGCGAAATCGGCGTCGAGTCTCCCGTGGCCGAGGAGGCCGCCCGCTTGGCAAAGCTTGCTCAGGCCAACGGCATCGATGGCATCGTGTGCTCACCGATGGAGGCTCACGACATGCGTGAGCTGCTGGGTCCTGATGCCCTGATCGTGACTCCGGGTGTGCGTCCGGTGGGTGCC
Source organism: uncultured Collinsella sp. (assembly GCA_902464175.1). Lineage (GTDB taxonomy): Bacteria > Actinomycetota > Coriobacteriia > Coriobacteriales > Coriobacteriaceae > Collinsella. The sequence continues at coordinate 14,923 of CABQHZ010000007.1, forward strand.
GCCCTTGGTGACCAGTCCCGCGTGGCGACGCCTTCCCAGGCTATCGAGCGTGGCGCAAGCCACATTGTGGTGGGCCGTCCCATCACCGGTGCCGACGATCCGGTTGCCGCCTTTGACGCCATCGTCGCCGAGCTGGTCGAAAACGTCGCGTAAAAGATTCCCCTAAGTCACCACTTTTGGGTCTCATTAGCACAAAATAGCCCCTGTGCCTGCGTAAACTTTCCCATCCTTTGTGTGGAATCGCAGGTCAGGGGCTTAACTTTGGGCGCAGTATATTGCACTTTTTGCGGGTATCGTCTAACCTATGGAGCCGCGATTAGGCTTTTTGTGCGTTCTACGTGCTAAAATGCCAATTATTGAATCAGATATAACCCAACTATTTGGAGGTACGAATGGCACTCCCTCAGCTTACCGACGAGCAGCGCAAGCAGGCTCTTGAGAAGGCTGCTGCCGCACGTCACGCCCGCGCTGAGCTTCGCGAGCAGATCAAGAAGGGCGAGAAGTCCCTCGAGTCCGTGCTCAACTCCGATGACCCCATCGCTTCCCGCATGAAGGTTTCCACCCTCATCGAGTCTCTCCCCGGTTATGGCAAGGCCAAGGCCGCCAAGATCATGGAGGAGCTCGGTATCTCCGCTACTCGTCGCGTCCAGGGCCTCGGTGTCCGTCAGCGCGAGCAGCTCCTCGAGCAGCTGACCAAATAAGTGAGCGCTCAGGATTCCAAGCTCTTTGTGATTTCTGGACCGTCAGGCGCAGGCAAGGGTACGCTCGTCACTCGTGTGCGCGAGCGCCGCTCGAACCTGGGTCTGACGGTTTCGGCTACCACGCGAGCACCACGCAAAGGTGAGGTCGACGGCGTCAACTACTTTTTTCTGACGCGCGAGGAGTTCGACCGCCGCGTGGCAAACGGTGAGTTTGTTGAGTGGGCCGAGGTCCACGGTAACTGCTACGGCACGTTGGTGAGCGAGGTCACATCCAAGCTCGCCTCGGGCTCGTCTCTGATTTTGGAGATCGATGTCCAGGGCGCCCTGCAGGTGAAGGAGCGTTTCCCCGAGGCCGTGCTGATCTTTATCAAGCCGCCTTCGCTTGAGGTGCTCCGCGAGCGTCTAGTCGGTCGCGGTACCGAGACGCCCGAGACGATTGAGCTGCGTATGGCAAACGCCGCCGATGAGCTTGCCCTTGCCGACCGCTACGACGACGTCGTGGTGAATGACGATCTCGACCGCGCGACCGATGAGCTCGTTCGCGTTCTCGATATGCATGAAAGGATCTGAGGTCCGTGTCCGTTGTAAAGCCTTGCATTGACGATCTTCTGGAGAAGACCGATCACAACCGCTTCCTGCTCGCTTCGCTTGCCTCCAAGCGCGCCTGCGACATCAATAGCATGCTGCGTGGCCAGCACAACCGCGTGCTTGCCGTCCAGGATGTCGATGACATCACCATCGGGCTTTCCGGTGCCGATACCATCTCGATGGCTATGGACGAGATTGTCGACGGCGACATCTCTTATGACGAGGCCCGTTACGAGAAGGCGCTCGGCCACAAGGTTGCTGAAGCCTAAATGGCAGCTCGCGTCTGCCTGGTCCACTATCACGAGGTTGGACTGAAGGGCAAGAACCGCGCGCATTTTGAGCATATCCTCATGGATAACATTAAGGCGGCCTTGGCCGCCTTTTCCGTGAACGCCGTGTCTCGAATTTCCGGTTATATCCTCGTGACCTTTAACGAGCATCAGGCCGACGAGGCGGCGCGTGTCATCCGCACCGTCCCCGGCGTTGCCCGTGTGTCTTTGGCGTATCACACCAACCGCGACCCGCAGGAGTACTGCGCCGCCGCCGTGAAGGCGCTGCGCGAGTTTGGCCCCTTCGATTCGTTTAAGGTGCATGCCAAGCGCTCCAATACCGACTATGAGCTTACCTCGATTGATATCAATCGTCAGGTGGGCGAGGTGCTGTGTGAGGCCTTTCCCGATAAAAAGGTTCAAATGCACGACCCCGATGCGATGGTGCACGTACTGGTGGTCCAGGGTAGCGTTTATGTGTACGCGCGCTCCGAGCGCGGCGTGGGCGGTCTGCCGGTGGGTTCTGCCGGCAAGGTCGTGACGCTGCTGTCGTCGGGTATCGATTCTCCGGTGGCGACTTGGATGCTCGCGCGTCGCGGCGCGGTCTGCGTGCCGGTACATTTCTCCGGTCGTCCGCAGACGCCCGATACGAGTGAGTATTTGGTGCAGGACATCATCCGTGCGCTTGAGCCGGGTGTCCAGATCGGCCGCCTGTACGTGGTGCCGTTTGGCGACTGCCAGCGTGAGATTTCGGTCACCTGTCCCAGCAACCTGCGCGTGATCATGTATCGCCGCATTATGTATTCGGTTGCTGAGCGCATTGCACACATCGAGGGTGCCAAGGCCATCGTTACAGGCGAATCGCTTGGGCAGGTTGCCTCCCAGACGCTTGAGAACATCATGGCCGTTAACGAGGCCGTGAAGATTCCCGTGTTCCGTCCTCTCATCGGTTCGGACAAGCAGGAGATCATCGCACGCGCCGAGGAGATCGGTACCTTCGATATCTCGACTGAGGCCGCTCCCGACTGCTGCACGCTGTTTATGCCGCGCCGTCCCGAGACGCACGCTAAACTCGATGCCGTGCATGAGGCCTGGGAGTTGTTCGATCATGAGGAGATGATCGAGCGCCTGCTCAAGCAGACCGAGTACATCGACTTCGAGAGCAACACGTATAAGGCCCCTAAGACCTTAAAACGCAAACATTCGGAGCTTGCTCCGCGTGAGATTTACCAAGATCACGAGTAAATTTGTGCATAGACCGACGATGCGCCTGCATCGTCGGTCTTTTGTTATCTGGGCATTTTGCGGCTAAGTGTTCATTTGCTGACGTGTGCCTGAATAAATGGACAGATTTGTGCAAGGTTTTGGTCGGCTTTTGGTTTGACCGCGAAAACCGGTTTTGGGGCGTGGCTGTTGTGGAGCTCCTTTCCTGACACGATGGTGTTGGGAGGTTTTGCTATGGCGCAGCGCGAACAACACGAACGAGTCAAAAAGATGGATCGCTGGGCGGGCAAACTGCTCGGTCATAAGGCAGTGGTGATGACGATACTGGTCGTCATTGCGATGGCGAGTGGACTGGCGATGGCGAACCTTGGCGGCGGTGCCGGCGGTGTGTCGTTTGAGCGCACTGATGGTTCGGGTTCGTTGGTGGATCCGGGATCCGGCGATGCCTCGAGCGGAAAGACATCCGAAGGCTCTTCGTCTAAGGCGTCTGCCGCGGCAGAGGTTTATGTCGATGTTGATGGCGCCGTTGTGTCGCCCGGTGTATATCGTCTCAAGGACGGCGCGCGAGTGGCTCAGGCGATTGATGCCGCCGGCGGGCTGGCGCCCGAGGCAGACGTTACGGGGCTCAATCGGGCATCTAAGGTCGTCGATGGACAGAAGATTCACGTTCCAACGGTAGGGGAGCAGCAGGCGTCCATTGCGGAAGCCGGTGTTGATGGTGGGGCTTCCGCATCGTCGGGCGTGAGTGGCGCAACAGGCCTAGTAAACATTAATACGGCAAGCGCGGCAGAGCTGCAGACGCTTTCGGGCATCGGCCCCTCCATGGCCCAGTCGATTATCGATGAGCGGACAAAGAACGGTGCTTTCGCCTCGGTTGACGATCTGATGCGTGTGTCGGGAATCGGCGAGAAGAAGCTTGCCAAAATCAAAGATTGCATCTGCGTATGAGTGCGACCGAGCGCGAGCATGTGATGCCTCCGCGGCCCCTGATTCCGTGGACGATGGCCCTGTGTGCCGGTATGTGCATGAGCTGCGTCTTGGTGCTCAACATGGCCGCTGATGCGCTGCTGAGGGAGCGGGCGACGGCGGTCGGGCCGCTATGGGCCATTCCCGTTGCGGCAGCGGTATTCGTTGTGCTGGCTCAATCTTGTGCGCGGCTTGCCCCTTTGAAACGGTGGCTGTATGCCGCGTCCGTCGGTCTCGTGGCGGGAGCGGTCGTTTCGGCGTGGTGGGCTGTGGGTGCGCTAAGCGCCCCTAAGGCGCTCGACGGTCGAACGGCAAGCGGCCTCGAGTTTGTCGTGCAGGGTGATCCATCCATAAACGACGACGTGTATTCCTATACCTGCGAGGCACGCGCGGACGGTAAGAACTTGGCAACGGTTCGCCTATCGTGTGATCGTGAGCTCAAGGTCGGGGCGCACGTGCGTGTTATCGGTCGCGTTTTGCGTTTTGAGAACGATGCATATGGACGATCGCGCGTGCTCCGAGGCGAGGTGCGCAAGGTTAAAGCCGTTCGGATTTTATCGGTCGATGAGGGTTCTCCGGGGCCGCTGCTTCGGCTGCGAAATGGGCTGCTTGCATCCATCGCGCCTGCGACCGACCCGGCGCGTGCGCTCATAGCCGGTGTCGTCTGCGGTCGTTCGGCCGAGCTTCGCTCCCAGCCGGCGGGCGACTGGTTTTTGGTGACGGGAACGGCACATCTTATCGCCGTCTCGGGCAGCCATTTGGCTATCGTGGGGTTTGTAATCGAGGGTGTATTGCAAAAGACTCGGTGCTCACGTGGTCTTCAGCGGGCGATATTGGCGATAACGCTTGTGGGCTACGCTGCCTTTACGGGCGCGTCTCCCTCGGCCGTGCGCGCGTGCTGCATGGTGTTCGTGACGCTTGTCGTAAACGGCGCGGGGCGTCGTCGGCACGGCCTTTCGGCACTCTTCGTAACCATGTCCATCTTTGTACTACTTCGGCCGACGGTGCTGTTCGAGATGGGCTTTCAGCTTTCATGTGCCAGCGTCTTAGCCATCCTGTGCTTTTGCCCCTATGCGACCTACGCTTTGGGTGAGTTGCGTGTGCCATCGGGCGTTGCCGGCATGCTTTCCGTCACGCTGTGCTCGCAGTTGGCGACGCTCCCCATTACCATTCCTGCCTTCGGTACATTCTCGCTCATTGCTCCGTTGGCAAATGCGGTCATCGGTCCGGTGGTGAGCGTACTGCTCGCTGTGTCGATCGTGCTGGCTCCCTTTTCGCTCGTGGGACCGTTGCGGACTTGGGCGCTCGTTGTGCCCATGATTGCCGCCCGTTGCGCGCTGTTCTTCGAGCAGCTGTTTGCCGCCGTGCCGGGTGCATACGTGAGCGTGCTGCCCGACAGCATGTGGATTTACCTAGTGCCGTGTTTTCTGGCGGTTCTGCTGGTCTGGTGGCCGCGTCCCCGTGCACGTCCTATGGCGGTGGGGCTTGCATGCCTGATGCTCTTGGCTGCGATTCCGTACGTCTATTGGGATCGATTCGCTCCGCCTTCGGTGACGGTGCTCGATGTGGGCCAGGCCGATGCGATTCTTATCCGCCAAGGCGGCGCAGTAGCTCTCGTCGACTGCGGGCTCGACGAGCGTGTGGTTGCGGCGTTGGTTCGCAATAACGTGCACCATATCGATGCCGTTTTTGTGACGCATTGGGATGAGGACCACTGGGGTGGTTTGCCTGCCGTGCTCGAACAGTTTTCGGTCGGAACGATTGCCGTGGCGGCGGATGCGCTGGAGGATGCTCCTGCCGTGGTATTGAACCGACCTGGCGTGGAGTATCGGCAGGTGCGCCGTGGGGATACGGTCGACATCGGCTCATTTTGCGCTCGCGTGATGTGGCCATTCGAGTTCGTGGATGGCGAGGGAAATGAGGACTCGCTTGTCCTGCTGCTCTCTTATGTTCAGGAAGGCAAGGGCCTGCGAATACTTCTCACCGGTGATGCCGAGCTCGACCAAGAGCGGGAATTCGTGCAGGAGGTGGGGGATATCGATGTCCTTAAACTTGGGCATCACGGCTCCAAGGTTTCAGTCGATGGCGAGTTGCTGGACGTCCTGAAGCCCGAGCTTTCCCTCGCAAGCGCCGGTGAGGGGAATCGATACGGCCATCCGTCCGATGCCTGCATCGATGCCGTTAAGGAAGCGGGTGGTGTGTTCGCGTGTACCATCGAACACGGCGACATTACCGTCACACCGACTGCGAATGGCTTTGCGATGCGATGCCAGCGACCGTGACGACGTCGTTGGCGTGTGGTGGGCCCCTGGGCTAGAATGGCACGGAACGAATACGAAGGCCTGCGGGAGGGGGGCGCAATGTCCGAAACCGGTTTGCTGCCGGCATATCTGATCGTCGGTACCGACGGAGTTAAGCGCGACCACGCCGTCTCGCGTATGAAAGCGCGTCTGGAAAAATCGGGTATGGTCGAGTTCAACCTCGACGAGCGAGACATGACCAAGGACCCCGATATCGAGTCCATTATCGGATCGCTTAACACCTTTCCGATGGGCAGTGAGTTTCGTCTGGTAATCCTCGATGGCTGCTCAAAGCTCGCCAAGGCGGTCTCGGAGCCGCTCGTTGGGTATCTGGCGAGTCCCAGCCCCACAACGGTCTGCCTCATCATCGCCGACTCACTTGCCAAGAATACGCGCCTGTATAAGGCAATCGCCAAGATCGACAAGAAGGCTATCGTCGATTGCTCGGGTACCAAGCGCTGGGAACTGCCGCGCCGTGTTCAGCAGATGGCGACGCAGCGCGGTAAGTCGATTTCGACGGCGGCCGCCGAGGAGCTCGTCTCGCGTTCGGGCGAAAACACGCGCATGCTCGATAACGACTTGGCTAAGCTTGCCCAGATGGTCGAGTCGCCTCAGATTGAACTTGCCGATGTTGAGCGCTGGATTGTTCGTACGGCCGAGGTTCAACCCTGGGACTTCCTCAACGCCGTCTCGGCTCGCGATATGCGGCGTTCGCTCGAGCTCTTTAAGCTCCTGCCCTCCAAGAGCTACGTGTGGACTTACACATTGCTGTGCGGTCGCATTCGCGAGCTTATCGTCGCCAAGGCGCTCGACGCGCGTGGGCAGGGTCGCGAGCTGGCCGCAACGCTCAAGCTCCAGTCCTGGCAGGTCAAGAATCACCTGACCTGGGCACGTCGCTTTTCGATGGCAGAGCTCATCGCAGCGCTCGAGGGTGCCGTTGATGTGGAGCTCGCGCTCAAGGGTTCGGCCGATTCTCAGACGGCGCTTTTGCTCTGGATTACGAACATCTTGAGAAAATCGTGATGATACCTGCCTATTTGACAAATTCGTTCTATCCCTTTGAGAGGGAGCGTGCTATAGTAGGCGCTTGCATGACCTCACCGTGTCTCAGAGGTGTCATACATTTTTTGCAAGGAACTCGAAAGGAACTCCAGAAGTGGCAAACATCAAGTCTCAGAAGAAGCGTATCCGCACCAATGAGGCAGCTCGCATGCGTAACAAGGCTGTCAAGTCCGAGCTTAAGACGCTGACCAAGCACGTCCAGTCCGCCGTCGCCGAGGGCGACGCCGAGAAGGCCCAGGCTGCCCTCAAGACCGTCACCAAGCGTCTCGACATGGCTGCCGCCAAGCATGTTATCCACAAGAACCAGGCTTCCAACCGCAAGTCCGGTCTTGCCAAGCTCGTGAACAGCATCAACGCCTAAGTTGTAAATTTCACACCACACAGATTACGCGCATAAATGGAGCCTGTTTTATGGAACAGGCTCCATTTTTTGTACCGCTCGGGTAAGATAGTCCGCATGAATACTTCAATTGACATTTCCCACATCCGCAACTTCTCGATCGTTGCGCATATCGACCATGGCAAGTCCACGATCAGCGACCGCATCCTCGAGCTCACCCATACCGTCGACGAACGCGACATGGAGTCGCAGCTGCTCGACACCATGGATATCGAGCGCGAGCGCGGCATTACGATCAAGTCCAATGCCGTCCGCGTTTCCTATGACGCCGACGATGGTGAGACGTATCAGTTCAATCTGATCGATACGCCGGGCCACGTGGACTTTACCTATGAGGTCTCGCGCTCGCTGGCAGCCTGTGAGGGCGCGGTACTCGTTGTCGACGCCACGCAGGGCGTCGAGGCGCAGACCGTTTCCAACGCGACGCTCGCCATGAACGCCAATCTGGACATTGTGCCGGCCATCAACAAGATCGACCTGCCCTCGGCCCATCCCGATGAGGTTAAGACCGAGATCGAGGATGACCTGGCGATCCCTGCCGATGATGCTGTGTGCGTCTCGGGCAAGACCGGCGAGGGCATTCACGATCTGCTGGAGTCCATTGTCTTTTTGATTTCGCCGCCTAAGGGCGATGCAAACGCTCCGCTCAAAGCGCTCATTTTGGATTCGTACTTTGACGAGTATCGCGGTGTGGTGGCTACGGTGCGCGTCTTCGATGGTTCCATCAAAAAGGGCGATACCCTGCTTATGATGCAAGCCAAGGGCGACTTTTTGGTCGACGTTGTGGGCGTCAAGCGTCCTGCCGAGACCCCGGTCGACGCGCTGACGGTCGGCGAGGTCGGATATGTGGTCACGGGCTTGAAGGATCCCGAGGCCGTTCGCGTGGGCGATACCCTTACGTGGGCGTCGAACCCCTGCCCCGAGCCGCTTCCCGGTTATCGCGAGGCCAAGCCCATGGTCTATACGGGCCTGTTCCCGATCGACAACAAGGACTACGAGAACCTGCGTGACGCGCTCGATAAACTGCACGTCAACGACCCGTCGTTGGTGTGGGAGCCCGAGACCTCGGTGGCGCTCGGCTTTGGCTTCCGCGTGGGCTTCCTGGGCCTGCTGCACATGGAAGTCGTCAAGGAACGCCTGGAGCGCGAGTTCAACCTGGACCTCATTGCCACGAGTCCCTCGGTTGACTATCACGTCTACAAGACCGACGGCGAAATGATCGATGTCCGCAGTCCGCAGGACCTTCCCGAGGCCACACGCATCGATCGTATCGAGGAACCCTACCTCAAGGCAAAGATCATCTGCCCGCCTGAGTACACGGGTGCCGTCATGCAGCTCGCCATCGAGCACCGCGGCGTCACAACCGACATGATCCACCTGACGAGCAAATCGGTCGAGATGCGCTTCGATATGCCGCTCGCCGAGCTCATCTTGGACTTCTTCGATCAGCTCAAGAGCCGCACCAAGGGCTATGCCTCGCTCGACTACGAGTTCAACGAGTACCGTCCCTCCGAGCTCGTGAAGCTCGATATTTTGCTTTCGGGCGACGAGGTGGACGCGCTTTCGTTTATCGTCCATAAGGACAAGGCATATGGCCTGGCCCGTGGCCTGTGCGACAAGCTCAAGGAGATCATCCCGCGTCAGCTGTTCGAGGTGCCCATCCAGGGTGCTATCGGCAACAAGATCATCGCCCGTTCCACCGTCAAGGCGCGTCGCAAGGACGTTCTTGCTAAGTGCTACGGCGGCGATATCTCGCGTAAGCGCAAGCTGCTCGAGAAGCAGAAAGAGGGCAAGAAGCGTATGAAGGCCATCGGATCGGTCGAGGTCCCGCAGGAGGCGTTTATGGCGATCCTCAAGGTGGACGAGTAGGTCCATGGCGCTTTCTGAATACAGCAAGCGGCTGCTGGGTGCCTATGCCGAGCAGCCGTTCCTTATGGCTCCCATGGCGGGCGTGACCGACCCCGCCTATCGCATCATGTGTCGCCGCCGCGGTGCCAACCTTGCCTACAGCGAGATGGTGAGCGTGGCGGGTCTTGCCTATGCCAGCAACAAGACCTGGCGCCTGGTGCTACCGGCCGACGAGGAGCAGCAGATTTGCGTGCAGCTCTTTGGCTCCAAGCCCGAGCAGTTTGCGAGCGCCGTCGTCGCCGTCGAGGAGCGCGTTGGCGATCGCCTGTCGCTCATCGATATCAATATGGCATGCCCCGCCCGCAAGGTTGTCACCAAGGGCGAGGGTTCGGCGCTCATGCGCACGCCCGACCTGGCCAAGAAGATCGTCGAGGCCACGGTTGGCGCGGCGCACGTGCCCGTGACCGTCAAGATTCGCAAGGGCTTTTATGCCGAGGACCGCAATGCCGCGACATTTGCCCAGATGCTTGAGAGTGCAGGGGCTGCCGCAGTCGCCGTGCATGGTCGTTGCGCCACGCAGCTCTACACGGGTCAGGCCGATTGGTCGGTCGTCGATGAGGTTGCCGACGCTGTCGAGATTCCCGTGATTGGTTCGGGCGATGTGTTCTCGGCCGAGGACGCTGCTGAGCATCTGCACGGCTCGGGTGCCAGCGCGGTGTTTATCGCGCGCGGCATCTACGGCAATCCGTGGGTGTTCGGCGATGCCCGAGCCCTTGCACTCGATGGCACGCCGGTTCCTTCTCGCTCCTCGGTCGAGCGCTTGGACGCTCTGCGTGAGCACCTAACGCTGACGCATGAGCTCTTGCCTCTCATGTCGCGCGCCCGCACGTACGCAAGCTGGTACTTAAAAGGCATGCCCCATGCCGCCGCCTGGCGCGCTCAGGTGGTGCGTTGCTCTACGTACGAGGAGTTCATGTCGCTGGTCGATGATATCGAGCGCGATGTGGTGGCCTGCGAGGCCGCGCTTGCCGCCGGTGAGTCGGTGCCCGCTCATCCGCTGGAGGCTTAAGGGTGGCCGTTACCGCGCTGTACGTGCACGTGCCGTTTTGCGCTCAAAAATGCCGCTATTGCGACTTTGACTCGCGCAGCTTTGCTCTGTGTGATTTGGATGCTGCGCTCGATTCCTATTTTGAGCAGCTGTATGCGCGCCTCGATTCCTTTGGCGACGCCGGGGCGCTTGCGCAGGTCCGCACGGTCTATATTGGCGGCGGCACGCCCTCACTGGCTGGGGAGCGCCTGGTGAAACTTGCCCGTCGTATCTCCATGTGGTGCAAGCCCGTTGAATTTACTTGCGAAGCCAATCCTGAGTCGCTGACCGTCGAGCTCGCCACCGCGCTTGACGAGGCGGGTGTCACGCGCATCTCTCTGGGCGTGCAAACCCTCGACAATACCGAGCTGGCTGCTATTGGCCGCATTCACGATGCTAATCGGGCACTTGCGGCTATCGCGACGGTGAAGGATGCTGGCCTCGATGTGTCGTGCGACCTGATGTGCGGCCTTCCCGGGCAGACGGCCGCAAGCTGGCGGAGCACGCTCGATGTCGTGTTGGCGGCGGCGCCTCATCATGTGTCGGTCTACCCGCTCACGCTCGAGGAGGGCACGCCACTCTATCGCATGGCGTGCCGTGACGAGTCGCTCGAGCCCGACGAGGATTTTCAGGCTTCGTGCATGGACGCGGCGCGTGAGCGCCTGGGTGCGGCCGGCTATCATCCGTATGAGGTGGCAAGCTACGCGCTCGATGGCCATGAGTGCGCCCATAACATTGCCTACTGGACCGGACGGGGCTACCTGGGCCTGGGTCGTTCTGCCGCGGGCATGCTCGACGACGAGGATTTCGACCGTCTTGCAGGCTTGTTCCCCGGCGTGTCTTCTCGGGGCGATGCGTACCGCGTGCGCCTGGTGCAACGTGACGATGACGCGACGGCGTTCGAGGCCGAATATCTGTCGCAGCGTGAGGCTGTCGCCGAAGACTTGATGCTCGCTTGTCGCATGACGCGCGGTGTTGCGTCCGACCTGTTGGCTCGTGCAGCTTGCGTCATCCCAACGGGCGAGCTGGCAGCTGCCTGCGATCGCGCGCTCGAATTGGGTCTTGCCACTTGGGTGCCCGAGACGCTCGGGATTCATGAGGGACCCTTCACCTCGGCAGATGTCATCGCGGGCCATGTTCGAGCTCGTCTGGCGCCGACCCATCTGGGCTGGCTCGATGGAAATGTTCTGTTCGAGCTGTTTTGGGATCTAGCTTAGGCCGCTCGGGTAGAATTACCGGAATATATACGCTGCTGTGAGCAGGAGGTTGCCGCGCATGGCGACGATGAACGAAAAAGATTACTACGAGATTCTGGGTGTCTCCAAGGACGCCACCTCGCGTGATATTCAAAAGGCCTTCCAGCAAAAGGCCCGTAAGCTCCATCCGGACGTCAATAAAGAGCCGGATGCCGAGGAAAAGTTTAAAGAGGTTTCCGAGGCCTACGCCGTGCTTTCGGATGAGCAAAAACGTGCGCGCTACGACGCCATGCGTTCTGGCAATCCCTTTGCCGGTGCTCCTACGGCTTCGCCCTATGGTGGCGGCTACGCCGGCAGCACGGGCTATGGCAATCCCTTTGAGGGCGGCTTTCCCTTTGGTGGCGCCTGGGGCCAGCAGCGTCGCGGCCAGGCTGCCTACAATCCCGAGAACGGCGCCAACGTGGTCGTCGATATCAAACTCGACGCCAAGGAGGCCAAGGGCGGTGCCCGCAAGACCGTCCGCTACACGCGCTTCGATACCTGTAACAACTGCGGCGGCTCGGGCTCCGTTTCGTCTGAGCATGCCCATACCTGCCCGAGCTGCGGTGGCCGCGGCCACATCGACGTCGACCTGTCCTTCCTGTTTGGTGCGGGCACGTTCCAGTCGGTCTGCCCCGAGTGCGGCGGTTCCGGTAAGGTCGTGGCCGACCCCTGCCCCGATTGCGGTGGCAGCGGGCGAACCCGTGTGACCTCCGAGCAGACGATTGAGTTTCCTGCCGGCACGCACGATGGCGACGAGGTCCGCATTAGCGGCATGGGCCATGCTGGCACTAACGGTGCCGCGGGCGGCGACCTGGTCGGCCGCGCCCATGTTGAGGCCGAGCGCTTGGAAGGCAAAGCTCGTACTGGCTTTTACCTGATGGGCATTGTGGCGCCGTTTTTGGTGCTGTCGGCCATCTCGGGCGTGTTCTCGGCCTTTGCCGTGATGTGCTTTATTCCGTTTACCATGGGCCTGTTCATGGTGCTTTCGGACGGTGTGCTTCATCGCAGCCTGCTGTGGTGGAAGCGCGGTGCGATGCAGTTTGCCAACGGTTTTGCCAACGGCTTCATGTTCGCGCTCGTGTCGGTTTGGTTCGCGAGCTGCTCGCAACGGGCCATGCTTTCGCCGTATCAAATGCAATAACATCAAACCCTTTGTTTGCGGTCGGCCCAGCTTGGGTATAGGACGCACTGTGACAATAATGAAAGTCGGAAGGATTCGGTCGTGTCGGAAAATAGGGATTACTACGAGGTGCTTGGCGTCGACAGGGATGCCGACGCGCGGACGATTAAGCGTGCGTTTCTAAAGAAGGCCCGTACCGTACATCCGGATGTTTCGGACGATCCCGAGGCCGAGGCCAAGTTCAAGGAGCTCAACGAGGCCTATTCCGTTCTTTCCGATGAGCAGAAGCGTGCTAACTACGACCGTTACGGCACTGCCGACGTTCCTGGTGGTTCGGGCTATGTCGACATCAACGATATCTTTGGTGGCATGGGCATGGACGACCTGTTCTCGTCGTTCTTTGGCGGTGGCGCCGGTGGTGGCGCCCGCAGCCGTCGTGAGCGTCGTCGCGGACGTGACATGGCCATCTCCCTTTCGGTGACCCTTGAGGAGGCGGCGCTCGGTTGCAAAAAGACGATCAGCTATGATCGCCTTGCTCCCTGCGAGGACTGCAACGGTACCGGTAGGGCCGAGGGTGCACAGGAAAAGCAGTGCAGTCGCTGCCACGGTACGGGCTACGTCACGACGGTTCAGCGATCGTTTTTGGGCCAGGTTCAGTCTTCCTCGCCTTGCCCCGACTGCCATGGCGAGGGCACGGTTATCGACCATCCCTGCGAGACCTGCGACGGTCAGGGCCGCACGCCTTCGCACGAAAAGATCGACATCGATATTCCCGCCGGCGTTTCGACCGGTCGCCAGCTGCGTGTGAGCGGCTTTGGCGAGGCCGGCCTTCGCGGCGAGCCTTCGGGCGACCTGATTGTCAACGTGCGCGTTGCCGACCATGAGCGCTTTAAGCGCAACAGTGACGACCTGTACCTGGTGAGCGATATCTCGATTGCGCAGGCTGCGCTCGGCTGCGAGATCGAGGTCGAGGGCATTATGCCCGACGAGGTTGTTAAGGTGACGGTTCCCGCCGGCGCCCAGTTCGGCGACACCGTGAGCGTCAATAATTACGGCATGCCGCGCATTGGCGGTGGCGGTTCGCGCGGTCGTCTGATTGTGCAGCTGCGCGTGGTCGTTCCCACCAATCTTTCCAATAAGCAACGCGAGCTGCTCCGTGCTTTTGCCGACGAGATGGGCGATGACGTCGCTTCCGGTAAGAAGTCGGTGACCGACCGTATCAAGAGTGCCCTCGACGATATCCTCGATTAAGGAGCCCGCGTGCTCGCACCCCATATTTCCGTCGTCAACCTCGGCTGCCGTGTCAACCGGGTTGAGTCTGACCGTATCACTGCCGATCTTATGCGCCTGGGCTTTGCTATGGTGGAGCCCCAGGATGCCGATTTGATCGTCATTAACACCTGTGCCGTTACGGGCGAGGCCGAGGCCAAGACCCGTAAGGCCGTCCGTCATGCGCTGGCCCATCCAAATGAGCCCTATGTGGTCGTGACCGGATGCGTGGTCAATTTGCATCCCGAGGAGCTGTTGGAGCTTTCGGATCGCGTGATTGCCGAGCCGTCTAAGATCGATGTCGCCGAACGTGTCTGCGAGGTGCTGGGCGTTGAGTCCGATAGCGTTCCCGCCTGCAGCGATGGTGACGTGGTCGATGCGCTCGGTCGTTCGCGGCTGGGCGTGAAGATCCAGGATGGCTGCAACCACCGTTGCACCTATTGCATCGTGTGGAAGGCCCGCGGCCCCGAGCGTTCCGTGCCCGTCGAGTCCGTGCTTGAGCAAGTTCGCGAGGCCCAGGAGGCCGGCGTGCCCGAGGTGGTGCTGACCGGTGTGAACCTGGGTGCCTACGATGGCAAGAGCGCGACCGACGAGCATGTCGAAATCGATGAGCTGCTCGAGGCCATCATGGAGCGCACGACTATTGCGCATGTGCGCATTTCCTCGGTCGAACCCATGGATATCTCTGAGCGCCTGCTTAAGGTTGTGGCGCGCTATCCGCAGCGTATTGCCCCGTTTTTGCACCTGCCCGTACAGTCCGGCTGTACGGCGACGCTGCATCGCATGGGTCGTCCCTATAGTGCCGAGGCCTTTGAGGACACGGTGCGCATGATTCGCGCCATCCTGCCGCAGGCGTCTCTTTCGTGCGACGTCATCGTCGGTTTTCCTGGTGAGACGGACGAGGAGTTCGAGGAGTCGCTGGCGCTGTGCCGCCGCGTGGGGTTCTCGCGTATGCACGTGTTCCGCTACAGTAAGCGTCCCGGTACCCTTGCTGCCGACATGCCCGACCAGGTGCCGCCCGAGGTTATGGCCGAGCGCAGCCGCCGTATGCGAGACGCGGCGCAGGAGCTCGCTATTGCCGATGCTCGTCGTCGCGTGGGCACTGTCGAGCGTGCCGTGCTCGAGTATGGTGACAACCTGACGCTCGGTTCGTTCCATCATGCCCGTCTTGACGATACCTGTGGACTTACAGCCCCGTGCCTGCTCGATGTTGCTATCATCGGAGTCGATGATTCCGGCTTGGTCCATGCGCGCAGGGAGGTCCATGGAAGCCTCGAAGATTAGACTTACCGTTCCCGAGGGAATTGATCCCTCGTGCGTTTTGGGCGCCGGCGACGGCGTCCTTCGTGCACTCGAGAGCTTGGTTCGCGCCCATGTGGTCGCCCGTGGCGATAGCATCGCCGTGAGCGGTGACCCGGACGAGGTCGAACTCGTGGCTCGCTTTTTCGAACATGCTTTTCGCGAGGCGGCGGCCGGTCGTACCCTGTCTGCCGACGATGTCTCTCGCTGCCTGGCCGTCTTGCGCGATGGTGAGCACGAGGCTACGTCGCTTCGCGATGACGTGCTGCTTTCGTATCGCGGTCGCGTCATTCGCCCCAAGACGCTCGGGCAAAAGCGCTATGTGGATGCCATTCGCTCGCATACCATCACCTTTGGCTTGGGTCCTGCCGGTACCGGTAAGACCTATCTGGCCATGGCGCTCGCCGTTGCCGCGCTCAAGCGCCATGAGGTGGGCCGTTTGATCTTGACGCGTCCTGTTGTCGAGGCGGGGGAGAACCTGGGCTTTTTGCCTGGCACCCTCGAGGAAAAGATCGATCCGTACATGCGTCCGCTCTACGACGCCCTTTTTGACATGATGGATCGCGAGCGCACCGATGAGCTTATGGAGCGCGGCGTGATCGAGATCGCCCCGCTTGCCTATATGCGCGGTCGTACGCTGAGCGATGCTTTCGTGGTGCTCGACGAGGCGCAAAATACTACGCCCGAGCAGATGAAGATGTTCCTGACACGCCTTGGATTCAACTCCAAGTTCGTGATTACCGGCGACCTCAGCCAGCGCGACCTGGTGGGTCGTCGTGGTGGCTTGGCGGATGTTGAGAAGATTTTGGGCCGTGTCGACGATGTGGCGTTTGCACACCTGGAGCGCGCCGACGTGGTGCGCCATGCCCTAGTGGGTCGTATCGTTGAGGCATATGATGCTTATGATGACGTGCGCGAGCAGCGCTCGCGCGACCGAAAGGAGTCCCGTTGAGTGTATTGATCAGCAACGATGCCGAGCTCGATACGCTGCTCGACGCGCAGGAGGTGGAGCACATCTGCGAGGTTGTGCTTGCCGCCGAGGGCGTTGAACGTGAAGTCGAGATTTCCCTTTCGTATGTCGACGAGGACGAGATGCACGAGCTCAACCACGAGTGGCGTGGCATCGACCGCACCACCGATGTGCTCTCGTTTGAATGCGACTCGGCCTTTGACGAGGATATTCCCGCCGACGAGACGCTCGAGCTCGGCGATATCATCTTGGCCCCGCAGGTCATTGCCCGTCAGGCCCCCGGCTTTGGCAATAGCCCTGCCGACGAGTGCCGCCTGATGCTCGTACACGGCATGCTACACCTGCTGGGGTATGACCATATCGAGGACGACGAGGCCGAGGTCATGGAGGCCCGCGAGGACGCTATCCTGCGCGATCTGGCGCTCGAGCGCGGCGAGGACCCCAAACTCGTTCACGTCGGCCCCATCACCAATCATGCCCACGACTAGGAGCCGCTTATGATTCCCGGATCGAACAAGGACCATCCGTCCTTTTTAAAGTCGTTCTCCTACGCCATGGAGGGCTTCGTCACCGCCGTCAAGACCGAGCGCAACATTAAGGTTATGCTCGTAGCGGGCGTGTGCACCATCATTGCCGGCTGCATCGTGGGGCTCGACATTGCCGAGTGGGCCACGATTATCATCTGCTGCGGCCTGGTGATTCACGGCGAGCTGTGCAATACCGCCATGGAGGCCATTGTCGATCTGGCGACCCAGGAGCTCCATCCGCTGGCAAAACGCGCCAAGGACATCGCCGCCGCCTCGGTATACGTACTTTCAATCACCGCCGCGATTGTGGGCTTGCTGGTATTTGCCCACGCGCTCGGCTTTATTTAGAAAGGGATTCCCATGTCCGACAATATGCAGCCTATCGATGAAATTTTGGACGACGAGTCCCCGGATGCTAAGGCGACCGAGGCCTATGAGGAAGTCGAGGAGTTCGACCCGTTTGAGGGCATGAGCGACGAGGAACTCGACGCCCTGTGCGACGAGGACGACAGCCTCGCGCGCTTTGGCGACGTTGAGCCCGGTTTCCGCAGTGGCTTCGTGGCCTTGGTCGGCCGCCCCAACGCCGGTAAGTCAACGCTGCTCAACGCCTGCTATGGCAAAAAGGTCGCCATCACCTCGCCGGTGGCCCAGACGACCCGCCGTCGCATGCGCGCCGTCGTCAACCGCCCCGGCTACCAGCTGGTCTTTGTCGATACCCCGGGTATCCACAAGCCCAAGGACGGTCTAGGGTCCGAGCTCAACAAGAGCGCGCTGTTCGAGCTGAACGATGTCGATGTTGTCGCGTTTTTGATTGATGCCACTAAACCGATCGGCAGGGGAGACGCCTGGGTTGCCGAGCGTGTCAGATGCGCCCGTTGCAAGAAGGTCCTGGTGCTCACCAAGGCCGATGAAGCCGACCCCGCCCAGGTCATGGAGCAGCTTAAGGCCGCCCACGAGCTTATGGAATATGACGACGAGATCGTGACGTCGTCTGTCAAGAACTTTAACGTCGATGCGTTTATCGAGACTGTCGCACACTTTTTGCCCGAGGGTCCGCGTTGGTTCCCCGAGGACATGGGTACCGACGCTTCCGATGAGACGCTCGTTGCCGAGTTTGTGCGCGAGAAGGTCTTGCGCCGCACCCGTGATGAGATCCCGCACTCCGTGGGCGTGATTTGCGATGCGCTTGAGCAGACCAAGAAGGTGCTGCGCGTGCACGCCACCATTTACGTCGAGCGCGAGGGCCAAAAGGGCATCATCATCGGCAAGGGCGGCGAGATGATCAAACATATCGGCATCGACGCCCGTCGCGACCTTGAGCGCATCTTTGGCACCCAGGTCTTTTTGGAGCTGGACGTGAAGGTCAAGGCCGGCTGGCGTGACGACGAGGCCCAGATTCGCCGCTTTGGCTATAACGCCGAGGATTAGGGACACGCGGCGCGAATGGCAGGTTCTCGTACATATCGCACGAAAGTGCTCGTGCTCGATAAGACGAAGCTCAAAGAGACGGACCTGATCCTGACAATGCTTGACGAGCGGGGTCGGCAGGTTCGTGCTGTGGCAAAGGGCGCCCGCAAACCCGGCGGACGCCTGGCTGCGCGCTGCGAGATGTTCTGTACCGTTGATCTGCTGCTTGCGCATGGACGGTCGCTCGACGTGGTTTCCCAGGCCGAGCTTATGGAGGCGCCGCTCGGCGCTGCTCCCGATTACGAGATGACATGCGCCGCAAGCGCGATCGCCGAGGTCGCGCGCGTGTGCTCGTTCGAGGACGCCGAGGACCCGTTTACCTTTGCCATAACGCAGCGAGCGCTTGCCCTGGTGGGCAGCGGGCTCGACGCGGCGCATATGGATCTACTTGTGGCGGCATATGTCTTTAAGCTGCTGTCGCACGTTGGCTATCGACCCGATTTTTCGGCCTGCGTGCTGTGCGGAGACCCCATGCTGTCGTATTTTTCGCCCCAGGCGGGCGGTCTCATGTGCGGGTCGTGCGCGTCGAGCGTTCCGGGTGCCGAGCTGGTGTCGACCGGTGAGGTCGCGTGGCTGCGCGCCCTCATGTCCATGACCTTCGATGCGCTTATGGTCGAGAGGATCGACACGCATACGGCGGCGTTCTTGCTCGGGCTTTCGCATGTGTGGGCTGCGACGCACACCGATCAGCGCCTCCGTGCGATGGAATTCATGTTGGGTCGGTGATGATGCGCAGGCACGGGCTGCTTGTGGTAACATACCGACCTGTTGGTACCTCGACCTTGGTTGCTCGCTCCACCGGCGGCTTCCCAGTCCGAGGCGAATCGAGTCGCCCGTGGGCGACGCAAAACGAAAGGTGAAACAATGACTGTTTCCAAAGAGCGCAAGGCGGAGCTGACTGCCCAGTTCGGTAACACCCCGGTCGATACCGGCAACCCCAAGGTTCAGGTCGCCATCCTGACCGAGCGCATCAAGGAGCTGACCGAGCACATGAAGTCCCACCAGAAGGACTTCCA